>JANMGZ010000710.1:0-3478 GCA_031374905.1 Dolichospermum sp. OTE_70_metabat_362_sub | reverse complement strand
ATAGGAACTAAATCTTGAATGCTGCTGATTTTTTTATCCACAATCAGGATGCGGGCGTTTTCAAACTCTACTGTCATCCGTTCGTTGTTGGTGATGAAGTAGGGAGAAATATAACCTCTATCAACCTGCATCCCTTCAACTACTTCTAATTCAGTTGTCAGAGATTTAGATTCTTCAACGGTAATTACACCGTCTTTAGTCACCTTCTCCATTGCCAGTGCGATCATTTGTCCAACTTCAGCATCATTACCAGCGGAAACTGTGGCAACTTGAGCGATCGCAGTTCCTTCTACAGGTTTAGCGATATTGGCAATTTCCTTGACCAACGCCTCAACGGTTTTATCAATACCCCGTTTTAAACTAATGGGATTTGTCCCAGCAGCTACATTCTTTAAACCTTCCTTAATCAAGGCTTGTGCTAGAACTGTGGCAGTGGTAGTCCCATCGCCAGCTATATCCTTAGTTTTCGATGCGACTTCCTGAATAAGTCTAGCACCAGTATTTTCTAGAGGATCTTCTAATTCAATTTCTTTGGCAACAGTGATACCATCATTAACAATTTGGGGAATACCAAATTTTTTTTCTAATAGAACGTTACGACCTCTTGGACCTAAAGTAATTTTCACCGCATCTGCTAGGGCGTTAATGCCTCTTTCTAAAGCCCGCCGTGATTCTTCATTAAATGCAATAACTTTTGTCATGTTTTATTTCTCTATTGCTTCCATTAGACAATTTAGCACTCACTGACAAAGAGTGCTAATCCTTTTCCATAATTGAGATTAACAATCAAAATCCCAAAATTGATTAATATTAACAGTTGATACTTATGTTTGACCATAAAACTAATGATTATATTGGGAGCAAATGAACTTAGCCAACTCCCTTAAATCCCTTGGCATTGCTGACCCTAGCGGTTCCGGCTGGTTGGCTGTATTATTTACGTTTCTATTAGCTTTAACTGTTACCTGGCGGTTAATTCCCACAATTCGCAAATTTGCCTTAGAAGTAGGTTGGGCAGATCAACCCAACGCCCGACGACTGAATCAAGAACCTTTACCTAATGCGGGAGGTTTGGCAATCTATGCGGGAGTAATTGCAGCTTTGGTCTTAGCTAGTCTCTTGCGGCCTATTGAACTGCAAGGGGTTTTAGCTCAAGTTTTAACGATTCTCCTGGGTGGTTCAATTTTAGTCCTGGTGGGCTTTATTGATGACCAATTTGGTTTACCTCCCTCGGTGCGGTTATGGGCGCAAGTAACAACGGCACTTTTGCTAGTTGGTAATGGCATTAGTATCAAAGTTGCCTTTGGTACACCCATTGATTCTCTCCTGTCTATGGCGTTAACCGTCTTGTGGGTGGTGGGGATCACTAATGCTGTTAACCTCATGGATGGCATGGATGGTTTAGCTGGTGGCATCAGCTTTATCACTGCTATCAGTTTGTTAGGAGTTTCTGCCCAGTTTGATAATCGCGCTGCTGCAACTTTGGTTTTAGCGGCTTTGGGTGGCGCAGCACTGGGCTTTTTACGCCATAATTTTCACCCCTCACACATCATTATGGGTGATGCTGGAGCATACTTTTTTGGCTATGTGTTAGCAGCAACAAGCATCTTAGGTAAACTCCAATTAAATACAATCTATGCCCTAATTCCGACGGTTTTATTTCTGCTGTTGCCAGTTATTGATACTACTCAAGTGTTTGTCCGTCGGCTGATGGCAGGAAAAAACCCTTTGAGTACACCAGGTAAAGACCACATCCATCACCGCTTGTTAGCCTGGGGACTATCCCAACGCAATGCAGCTTTTACCTTATGGTCAATTACTTTGGCTTGTAATTTGCTGGCTATGAGAGTACAGGGGATGAGTTTCTCTGTGATGCTGGCTACTGCTGTTGGTATTATCTTGCTGTTAGGGTTTACCGTTTCGCAAAGAATGTTGAATAATTGACAATTGATAATTGACAATTGACAATTGACAATTGACAATTGACAAACTACATCACCATACCGCCATCAACGTTAAATACTTGTCCTGTGATATAAGCTGCGGCGGGATCTGATGCTAAAAACCTCACCATGCCGGCAATTTCTTCTGGTTTACCAAAACGCCCTAGAGGGATATATTGCAGGATGCCTTCGGCTTTGATATCACTGGTCATGTCGGTGGTAATAAAACCAGGGGCAACGGCATTTACAGTGATTCCCCGGGAAGAGAGTTCTTTAGCAACGGTTTTGGTAAAGCCGATTACCCCAGCTTTAGCGGCGCTGTAGTTTGCCTGTCCGGGGTTGCCCATTTGTCCAGCGACGGAAGCAATATTAATAATCCGCCCCGAACGTTGTTTTAGCATAATTTTACTAACGGCTTTTGTACATAGAAATACACCAGTTAAGTTAAGGTCTATGACTGCTTGCCATTCTTCTAATTTCATTCTTAATAACAGGGTGTCACGGGTAATACCTGCATTGTTGACTAAGATATCCACGCGCTGGAATTTTTCTAAGGTGGTTTTAATCAGTGTATCTACTTGATTTTCTTGAGAAACATCTGCTTGGAGAGCGATGGCTTCGCCGCCACCTTCGGTGAACGCTTCTCCTCCGGCTGCGGTAATTTCTGCTACTACTTCTTCGGCTGCGGTGCTAGAACTGGCGTAGTTAACAACTACTTTTGCACCTTGGGATGCTAGTTGGATAGCGATCGCTCTACCAATTCCCCGTGATGCACCTGTGACAATTGCAACTTGATCTTTTAATAAACTCATCTGATTTTCCTCAATTTTGTGGAGATACCGCGCTAATTATCTTAGAATAATTTGGTGAGGGGTGAACGAATTTGCTTCCATCTCGATAGAAAAGTAAGAATATGACAATTTATGGTCATAAGAAACTATTGAATTATTAAATCCAGTTAAAAATAGTTGATTAACTAAAATTTCTATAATAATTTCTGAAAAATACTATAAATATCCCCTTTATCACCTTCTTTTCGTAAGCCAACACCAACCACTAAAACTACTACTTGATCAAGTTCTACTTTATAAAGTATCCGATAGCGTTGACTAACAGCCCTAACACTGCGATAATTGATCAGCTTTCCAGTTAAAGGTTTTCCCTGTTTTTCTGGGTCTATTTTTAACTTATCAATGTGTGAACTTATCGCTTGCTGGTGACGTTTATCTTTAATATTCGCTAACATCTCTATTGCTAGAGGTGTTAACTGAATTTCAAATTCAATATTATCTGATTGTGGTAGATCAGAGTCCGAGTTTGAGTTTTGCATCATGCCAATTAATAGTTTCTCCGCTCTCTCCTTGAGCTATACTTTCTTGTAGTTGCTAGAAACTCTGGCAATTTTATCTGATAAAGAATTTACCCAGCAACTACAAGAAAGTATAGTTCAAGGAGAGAGGGGAGAAACTATTAATTGGCATGATGCAAAACTCAAACTCGGACTCTGAACTACCACAACCCGATAATATTGAATT
>JANMGZ010000697.1:0-12321 GCA_031374905.1 Dolichospermum sp. OTE_70_metabat_362_sub | reverse complement strand
CATCAAATTTGCCAAGAGCAACAGCAGTTGGTGTCAGCAGTCCTTCTGTTGAAGAAGCAACCCATACAGAACACCCATTTTGAGACAAATTTAACACTTAGATTCTAGAATTTTAGGTTTATTATTGCTACCAGCGTTGAGGCACTCACGCTGTTAGATATCTGATCACCAATCTAATCTAAAATCGAGGAATCCGTTGATTAAATTGGTTTTTGACTAGGTATACCAACCGCACGGGGAAAACTAATTGGGGTGTTGGTTACTTTTCGCAAATAGAGACAATGACGAATACTATTACTCAAGGGAGTGGAAAATTGTTCAATTAACTCAATCACTCCACCCAATTGGGTAACAGCAGTTTCTAAACTTTCATTTTCGGCTTGAGTCCAAGTACCACGATAAATTATCGCTAAACCGCCCTTTTTGACTAAAGGTAGGCTATATTCAGCACAAGCAGAAACATTACCCACAGCCCGAATTACAGCTAGATCATACTGTTGTCTGTGTTGAATTTGTTGACCAATTTCTTCCGCTCTACCAAGCAAAGTTTTAGCATTATTAAGAGCAAGTACTGATAAAATTGTCTCAATAAAAGTAATTTTCTTCCCCGTAGAATCTAAAAGCGTCACTTGAGAATTGGGAAAAATTATGGAAATTGGCATACCAGGAAAACCCGCACCTGTACCAATATCAATTATTCGCTTCCCTTTTTCAATTCCGGGAATAAAGTGTTGTTTAGGTGCAATTCCCCGTAAGGAATCCCAAAGATGTTTTTCCCAAAATTCTTCAGTTTCAGTAATGCGAGTTAAGTTAAGTTGGCGATTACCATCAATGATTAATTGATAAAGTTGTTGAAATTGGTTTTCTTGCCAATCTGTCGGTTGCCAATTCAGAGTTTTTTGCCATATTTCTGCCATTTCGGGCAAACGCGTTATGTGTAAAGGTTCTAAATCCATTAGTTAAAATCAATTTTTTTAAGTTATTTTTGCCAAAAAATCCAGGATTATACCAATTTTATGTGAGACTGCACAGAATCATAAAATCCATGAATTTATCCTCTTGATCTGCGGTCAATTATTCCTGAAATCTGATTCTATGCAGCTTTATTTTAATTTATTATTAAGCAGATTTTACTTCTTCTTCCTGACTCCTGACTTCTTCTTCCTGACTCCTGACTCCTGATTTTAAAACACCATGATCTAATGTCCAACAATAATCAGCTATTGGTAACATATCACCAGCATCGTGTGTTACGATCAGCAATGTCCAATCTTTTTTTAGCTTTGCTAATAAATTCACCAGTTGACGGCGTATTGACCAGTCTAAACCCGCTGTAGGCTCGTCTAATAACAATAAATTTGGTTGGCGAATTAACTGTACAGCTAAAGCTAAACGTCGCTGTTGTCCACCGCTTAAAGCATGAGGTGATGCAGATAAGGATAAATGATCTAATCCCACTTCTGTTAATGCTTGTTTAACTTTTTCACTTCCCAATTCAGGATGTCCTAGACGTAATTCTTCTAAAATTGTCCCTCCGCAAAAGTGTCGTTCTGGAAACTGAAATACTAAACCGGCTAATTGTTGTAGCTGTTCGTCTATAAGTACCTGTTCTCTCCAAAAAACTCCGCCAGCAGTGGGATTAGCTAATCCAGATAAAATTTCTAATAAGGTGCTTTTACCTGAACCGCTAGAACCAATAATTAAACCCAACTTCTGAGGTGGTAATTCTAAATTTATAGCTTGGAGAATTGCTTTCGGGCAAGCTGTAGGATGATAAGTGAGATTTCTAAGATAGAGCATTTATTAAGATTACCAAGTTATGCAAAATTTTTGTGGAAATACACGTAATTTATAACTAACTATTTGTCTATCTTAGGTAAAAGATACAACAATTTCAACCGTAATTATTTGGGATATTGCCATGTTTAAAAAGTTTTTGATTCCTCAATTTATGATACTCTGGGGGTCTACAACATTTTTAAAAGTAACTCTAACTACTTCAATACTTTTAAATATTGTGGTAAATCCCTCATTTGCAGGTGATCCATTCCGTAATCAAGAACCCCATAAAATTGGCGATCGCACTGAAGCCGGTTTTAAAGCAATTTTTCAGCAAGGAAATTACCCAGCGGCTAAAGACGCTTTACAAAAAGCTATCTCTAACGAACCCAATGAACCATTAAGTTACGCTATCCTAGCTTCTTTAGCATATCAAAATCAAGATAGGGCTAGTTTAGAAAAATACAGTAGAAAAACTTTAGAAACTGGACAAAATCTCATCGCCAGTGATCCATTACGTGGTAATTTATACACTGCGGTTGGTCATTTTTTAGAAGGAGCAGTAATTTTGATTCGAGAAGGGACTGTAAAAGGTGTACCTCAAGCTTTTAGTCAATTGCGTAAAGTTTATACATATCTTGACAAAGCCGAAAATATTTCTGCTAATGATCCAGAGTTAAACTTAATTCGCGGCTATATGGATTTAATGTTAGCGGTGAATTTACCTTTTACTAGTCCAGATGATGCAATTGATAAGTTGGAAAAAAATGCTGCACCTGGTTATTTAGTAGATCGGGGTATTGCTTTAGCATATCGAGATTTAAAAAAATACTCTCAGGCTTTAGATTATGTCAACCGCGCCTTAAAAACAACTGCTGACAACCCAGAAATTTATTATCTTAAAGCCCAAATTCTCCATGAAAAGGGAAAAAAGGAAAAAAGCCAGGATTTAATTAAGGAAGCAGTAGCCCATTTTGACAAAGCATTAGCCAAGAAATCCCAACTTCCTGCTAATTTAGTAAAACAAATTGAATACGAACGCAATCAAGCTGTCATTAGTCAGTAGTCCGTTGTCACAAAATTCTACCAATTACCAATTACCAATTACAAAAATGCAAATTCAATTCCGCGAGTTTAATCCTTTTGATGCTTGGATTTGGTTGAAGTTTAGCACCATTCCCTCAAAACAAGAAAGACAATATGTAGAAGAAGTTTTCAATTCCTGGTTTTATTTAGGTAAATTAGGCGCATTTAATGCTGAAAATCTGCAAATCCAAGATACAGGACTTGATATCAGCTACATGAATTATGATGCTAAAGGCTATGATAAAAGCTTAATGGCTCTAATGCACAACATGGGTGAATTTGAATATGAGGGAGAATGGGGGCGTTGTTGGTTTGATTTAGGGACAAGTGATGCGATCGCCTTAGACATTCTGATCAACGCCCTCACTCAACTAACTGAAGAATACGTCACTATTGAAGAACTATACATTGGTGGCGAAAATTCAGATTGGCCGATAGAAGATAGTGAAAGTCACAATCATTCAGTTTACGATAATTAATTGCCATCATGAATAAAGAAGGTCAAATTCGGGTAATTGTTTTAGCACTAATTCGAGATGGTAATAGAATATTTGTTTCTGAAGGATATGATCCTACAAAACAATCAATATTCTATCGCGCTTTAGGTGGTGGCGTAGAATTTGGCGAAACTAGCCGCATAGCTTTAGCCAGAGAATTTCAAGAAGAGATTCAAGCTGAATTAATCAATATTCGCTATTTAAGTTGTATCGAAAACCTATTTACTTTTAACGGTAAACAAGGACATGAAATCATTCAACTCTATGAATGCGACTTTGCAGATTCCAAATTTTATCAAATCGAAAGTTTAACTTTTTCAGAAACACCAGAACGCCAACATCGCGCACTATGGATAGATATTTCCCGGTTTAAATCAGGTGAATTAAGATTAGTTCCCGAAGTATTCTTTGATTATTTGTAAATCAAGATCCCCAACTTCTTAGAGAAGTCGGGGATCTTCTGCTATAGTAAAAAAAACCAATAAATATAGGGAGTTAATTATGACCTTGCAATTGGTAAAGCCACAAGTTAAAAAATTTCGTTTGAATATTTCTCAATATCATCAAATGAATGAAGTAGGTATTTTGTCAGAAAATGATAAAGTAGAACTGATTAATGGAGAAATTATAGAAATGTCACCAATTGGGAGAAGACACGCAGCTTGTGTTGACAGAATTAATCGCTTATTTAGCAATATTCTGGGAATAAAAGTAATTGTTAGGGTACAAAATCCGATTATCTTGAATAACCTATCTGAACCTGAACCAGATATCGCATTACTACAACCTCGTGCAGATTTTTATGAATCTGGACACCCCCAACCCAAAGATATATTTTTATTAATTGAAGTTGCAGATAGCAGCTTAGAATATGATAGAGACGTGAAGATTCCTCTCTATGCTAGTAGTGGTATTACTGAAGTTTGGTTAGTTGATATTTATGAACAAGTGATTATTGTTTATCGTTATCCTAGCGAAAATGGTTATAGCGACATTCAAAAACTGAGTCGGGGAGAAAAAATGTCAATTCAAGCATTCTCCGAAATTAATTTAGTTGTAGATGATATTTTGGGATCAATACTTTTATAACAAACCTCTAAATAACATCCAATTCACATTTTCAGATATTGGTTATTTAGATTAGAGAAATATTAATCAAAGCACTAATATTTTTTTAAGTCGCTGGTAATTTCTCATGTACACGACATCCCAGCGGGAAAAGTCACTAAGTCTACCTTACCCATTTGTACCGCTTGTCCTCCATTAGGAATGACAATTAGATTACATTCTAAAAAGTAGCAAGTTTCTTGATCATTATAATTCCAGGGAAATTTCGATATTTCCTTTTGCCAAATTGGCCAGTTGAATACATCTAACTCGTTAAGATGTGCAAGATTTGGTTGATGTTCGACTTTAATGTTCATTGAATTGAGTTGTATTTAACAATAAGATTGGATATCTTCTCCACACTTATCTACTAAATAACACAATGCGCGAAAACGCAAACCAACAAACTGCTCATACAGTGGGTTTAGTTTGCACATGGGAGGAATGTGAGCAATTTTCCGTCCGAAAATGATGATATCACGCTCAAAGGGACATTGGGCAGGAATTACTTTAGCAATCAATCTAGCAAATTGAGGATTATCAATTTCGATAGCATCTACACGTTGACGGATTTTTTGCAATAAATTAAACTTATTTTTAACTGAATGATTTTCCTCGATAGGATTAATAAAACTAGAGAGAATTATCGGTTGAATATTTGTTTTCAGCATGATTGTAAATCCTATATAGATGGGATTGATCAAACTTTGCCAAATTATCAATCTTCACTACAAATTATTTTTGCAATTTGGACTGAACTTGGTAAACGGTAAAGTAGTTGAACTAATTTTTATTTAAACTGGCTTTGTCTTGAATAACTGTTCAGTTGAATACAAAATAACAAAGAAAATATAAAAATGGTATAGTCTTAGCTTATAAATTTCTAATATTGAATATATTAATCTCATATATGAACTCCCCCTGGGAACTGCTAAAAACACTGATTTATCTAGCGTTCTCCTCCGGCCAGACTGCATAACTATTAGGAAACGATGACATTATTTTAGGTGATAGAAGATTAGGAAAAAAGCTATGCAAGTCACTTTATAGCAGGGAATAGGGAATTTTCTTTTGACTGGGTGACTGGGTGACTGGGTAACTGGGTAACTGGGTAACTGGGTAACTGGGTAACTGGGTAACTGGGTAACTGGGTAACTGGGCGCAGTCTCTGCGCCCCTACGTTCTGCTAATGCTGGCAATTTTGCAAAATATAACTACACAACTCGCAAAAACCATCTCCTTCGGCTGCTGTAGTTATATAAGCAGGTTGATATTGTAACTGATCTGTGTATTCTTGTATATTTGCTACACCTACGGAAATAGGAAAATAACGCTGGTTAAATAAACTTTCATCATTAGGACTGTCGCCAACAGTGATAACCTGTTCTGGGAAGTATGTAGGAAAATATTGACGTAACACTTTTAATAAACCGACAGCCTTATTTTGTTCTTGAGGTTTAATATGGCATTGAACATTGCTATAAGTAAATCCCCAATTCATTTGTTGACAAATATTACTAATATTTTTTAGTTCATCAGTCGTAAGTGAGGTAAGATCAAATGTCCAGTCTGTAACTCGAAACCGATTATCAGTAGATTCTCGTATTTGTGGAAACTGACTTTGTAATACTGCAAAGGTATTAGCTAAATGTTGACGATGCTGAACTAGATCAGGAATATGTGTGATTATAACTGGTTCAGAATTACCTGATGAATAAAATAAACCACCGTTTTCAGCTATCGCACCAACAATGGGCATTAAACTACTAATGGCACTTACCCACCCAGCAGAACGTCCAGTAACAATCAATACTGGAATTTTAGCTTCTGATAGACTCTCTAAAGTTTTTAGCAGTTTAGACGTAAATTTCCCATATTTAGTGAGTGTTCCATCCATGTCTGTTGCTAATAGACAATTACGGTAGAGATGAGTAGATACTGTGTCGGCCAATTGCTGTATATTTATGAAATACTTGTCTAATTCACTGATAGGTCTATACATATGACATTATTAAGACAATTTAGAGAGTATTTATACCACAGCGAATTACTAAAAGCAAACTACTAAATAAGATTTGGGTATTCTAAACATCAGGAGTTAAGAATTTCAGGTTATAAATTATGGTTAATACAATTTTTCTGGCTCAATCGTCTCAATTGAAAATAACAAAAACAAATACAGCAGTTCCTAGCAATGAATCCCCAGCTTTACCATTACTCCTATTTGCTAGTGGAGGACTGGTTTTAGCACTGGTTGCTCTAATTGTCTATGGCAAAATTCTAGCGGAAAAAAGTGAGAAAAAACTGAAGTTTGAACAATTCCGCACACGAGAATTAGAGAAAAAGCTCAAGTTAGCTTTAGAAACTATTCGCAACATGGAAACTAATCCAGATTTAGTTCACTCACGGGATTTCAACCTAGATTATCTGCGAATGCGGATGTCAGAGGAGGTATTCCATTTTTCTTTAGTTAATCAAATTAAAGTCAAGGTTAAAGATAAAATTTCTCAAGCATTACGCCCTGGTCAAGCTCATGAAGGATCTGTGGGAGTTGCTAGTAATACTGGGAAGCAAGTAGATGAAACTTTCGATATTGAGTATGAAACTGGTGTAGCACCCAACATTGTGAAACGGGTACTATTCCGAGCGCATATTCGGTTAATGAAGTTACCAACTCAAGCTACTTCTTCTACTATTAGTCAAATTATTAATTGTATAGAAACATATCTTAGCCCCAGGGACGATGATGATACTTGGCAACCTACTATCCAAGGTCGGATTGTTTATATGCACTGGGATCAAAAGGCTAAACCTACGCCGTTGTTGGTATTAGAACAATCAAATGAAGGGGTAAATGTGACATTTAGAACTAGCCGACAAACTCCTGTGACAAGAAAACAGTAGTTAAAGATCAGGGGTTTTGATTAAGTAATGGGACAGAATTAATTACACAACTGATTTTTCTGTTCCCGTATGGCTGACGCTCACGGCGAAGCCTGTTCCCTCTCTCAACGGGTAAATTTAATTTCGTCCGACTACTTAGCACGTACATTTTGAGCATCACGGGTAAGAAGACCATCTTCCATTTCCACAATCCGATCAGCGATATCTAAAATCCGGTTATCGTGGGTTACTAACAAGATAGCAGTTCCTTGTTCTTTAGCTAGACGCTGCATGATTTCTACTACATCACGTCCTGATTGTTTGTCTAATGCGGCTGTTGGTTCATCGGCTAATACTAAAGGAGGGCGATTAACGAGAGCGCGAGCGATCGCAATTCTTTGTTTTTGTCCCCCTGATAAATTATCTGGATAGTAGTTAATGCGTTCTTGTAAACCTACAGATGTCAGCATATCTTCTGACTGAGAAATAGCTCTTGATTGGGAAATATTATTATTTAATTCCACGGCCATTTGCACATTTTGCCTAGCAGTTAAAAAACCCAATAAATTATGAGCTTGGAAAATATAACCAATTTTTCGCCTCATCTGTACCAGTTTGCTTTGACTAGCACCACATAGTTCATTACCTAAAAATTTTAAACTTCCCTCTTGTACCGACCTTAACCCACCAATCAGACTTAATAAAGTTGTTTTTCCTGAACCAGATGGTCCAGTCATAATCACAATTTCTCCAGCATAAATTTCCAAGCTAATATCAAATAAAATCTGTTTTCTCAGCGATCCTTTACCGTAGTAATGGTTGATGTTTTTAATAGATATTACAGGTTCTTTGTTGATCATAATAGAGGAAGTAGGGGCGCAGGACCTGCGCCCAGTATAAAGAACGAAGAGCGAAATATGTTAACTAAGTAACAATTAAAAAATATCGGCTGGATCAGCGGAGCTTAATTTCCGAATAGCAATCATCCCCGAAATAAAACACATTAAAATAGTTAACATGATTACCATGATGGCGCGATTATAACTCATAAATATGGGTAAAAGTGTAGCATCTCTAGCAACATTGTAAAGAACAAGAGCGCAAGCAAATCCAGGTAAATAACCAACAACAGCTAATAAAAAAGCCTCTTGAAGAATTACAGTTAGTAAATAGTTTTGAGTATAACCTATGGCTTTGAGCGTAGCATATTCAGATAAATGATCGTTAACTTCTGTATACAGAATTTGATAAACAATTACAGTTCCTACAATAAAACCCATAATTGTTCCTAACGTAAAAATAAAGCCAATAGCTGTACTACTTGCCCAATAATTTCTTTCAAACTCAATAAATTCTTCTTTTGTTAAAACATTGATATCTGTAGGCAGATAACTTCGTAATTCTTGGGCTACTTGGATGGGATCTGTGCCTGGTTTTAATTTAATAATGCCAATATCAATCAATCCCCGTTGACGGTTATTAAAAATCCGTAAAAAGTTGACATCACTGGTAATTAAATTTCCATCTGCACCAAAAGATGCTCCTAAAGTAAATAATCCACCTACCTTAACTTGTCTTCTTCGGACTTCTGCTGTGACAACTTTTCCTTGATTAAAATTATCAGCAATAGGACCATATTCTACCCTGGAAGAACGGTCATATAAAACAATATCAGGAAGTTTCAGTTTATTTAAATTTTCGTCTACTCCAGGTAAATCAAACAAATTAACTTCTGGATTCATACCGAAAATTAAAATACTTCTAGGTCTGCCTGTAACGGGATTTCTCCAACTTGTATAGTCTAAATATATTGGATGCACTGACTGAACTGTTGGTAAATCTAATGCCTTATATAAGCGGCGTTGGGAGAAGGTTTTCATTGACAGAACAGCATTAGATTGATTGTTAATTAAAATTACATCTCCTGCTAAACTGCTGTGCATTCTGACGTTACTGTAATAAAGTGCATCTCGAAAACCTAGCTGCATGAACATTAAAATATCGGCAAAGGCAATACCTGACAAAGCTACTGCTAGGCGAGTTTTTTCTCTTGTCAGTTGTAGCCAAGATAAAGGTATTCTTACTCCCATTTTATATACCTTCTGATCTGGATACTAATTAAGTAGTTGAACATCAATATTTTGCATGGAAATAGGAAGTTAATTTTCATTAATTTCTACTGTGACTTTAGCATTAGTTAGACCAGAAACTTGCTTAGTAAATTCTGGAGATAGGGCAATTTTCACTTCGACAACTCTGGCATCAACATCTGCGGCTGGATCGTTATTTAATACATCTTTTTTGCCAATTTTTCTGCCAATTGATGTAACTCTGCCTTTTAATTGACCATTAAATGCGCCATTATCACTAGAAATAGTAGCGGTTTGGCCTAAACGCACTTTACTAATACTATCTTCAGGTATTTCTGCGACTACAAACATTTGATCTGTTTGGCCAATTTCTGCAATTCCATTTGCACTCATCATTTCCCCTGATTTGGTATGAATTTTTAATATTTCACCAGAACTAGGGGCTTTGACATAGCTTTGCTGAAGTTCTACTTGGGCTTTTCTCATTAAAGCAATTGCATTAGTAACTTGAGCTTGAGCTACTTGAACATTTAGCGGACTAACTACTAATATTCTGCTCAATCTTTCTCTTTCTTCATCTATTTGCCTTTGCAAAGTGGCGATAGTTTTGTTGCGAGTGGCTGTAGCTTCAATTAATTGTTGTTGTAGGGTAGCTATAGTTTTAATTTGATTGGCTCTAGCTTCAGCAACTTGCTGTTGGATAGTATCTATTGCCCGTTTTAAACTAGCTTCACTTTCAATGAGTTGTTGATTAGTTGTAGCTGCACTTAAACGTCGGCGATCGCGTTCTTGCTGAGAAATAGCACCTTGACCGTATAAAAATTCATAGCGTCCCGAATCTACTTGAGCATTTCGCTTTTCGGCTCTAATGCGCTCCATATTAGCTTTTAAAGAATTTCTTTGTCCTAGTAGTTCGGCTTCTAAACGATTAACTCCGGCTTGTTGGGCAACTTTTTCGCCACTTAACTGGGCAGCAATTCGGCTAATTGTGGCTTGTTGAGCCTCTTTTTCTCCAGCTAATTGGGCTTGCAATCGAGAAATAATGAATCTTTGGGCCTGAGCATCTCTAGGAGGACCTGCACTAACTTGGGCTAAATTCGCACGGGATTCTTGCAGTTTGGCTTTGGCTTCTTCCACTACTGCCATGCTAGTGTCACGGCTATCTAAAATAGCCACAAGCTGTCCTTGTTGTACTTTTTGTCCTTCTCTAACTAAAAGTTGTTGTATTCGTGAACTACCGGATAAACCCGCAGGAGCAGCAAGTTTAATTACTTCTCCTCTTGGTTCTAAGCGCCCTATGGCACTGATGGTACTGGGAACTGGGGCAACAGATACAGCAGAAGTCAATTTTTTTAATTGTTCCATTCTGGCTGTAGCTAATAACCCGGCAGCGATCGCTACTGGCAAGGCTACGGCAATACTCAGCCAAATTTTAGGCTGCTCAAGTGCTTTTTCTTGAGATTTTGACTTTTCATTCACCCTTGACATGATATTTAACCTATTTATCTGAATTGTGGTGATGAAACTAAACAGTAAATTAGCTGTATTGAAATTATTTCCCAAAGTCTTAATTTAAGACTTATTTAGCAAGCAATATAGTTCAGTTAAAACTAAAATTTAGTATTTATGTAGGTTGGATTGGAAAACGTAAATGTTCGCGAAGCAATAGAATGAAACCCAACATTTACTAGCTTGGCTTGAGTTTGACTTTCTTCAAGCCAGCCTACAATTTTATTAACTGAAATATATTGAGTTATCAACCTGGTTAATAATTAAAATTCACAGCAAACTTCATGCAAGATTTACAGATTTTTGGGCTTTAGTTTTGGCAATTTTATACTTGTTGTTAGGTATTATTAACTTTGCATAAACTACACTCTGTAATTATTTAGGCGTATTATCTTTACATGAAAAAGATTCAATAAATCATCAGTAGTTGAGATTTCATACTTCATTTTTCAGAAAATGTGCAAAAATTCAGAATAGATGATTTTTGTTAGTGATCATCTATTTCCACAGATACCCTGAATTGTCTGAGTAATAAATAAAGATTTCAAACTCCCATTTTTAGGATTAATTGAGGAGATACTGAGAGTTTTTTGTCCATTATTGCCAACTTTTAAAAATTGGGTTGATTTACTAATTTTTTTCAAGCAGATTAAGAAAGTTTAAAGTTTACAAGAGAAAATAAAACATCTGAGTAGATAGGTAAAATTCTTACCTATTTGATAATTACTAATCATCCGCAGAAACCAGATAAATAGGAACTGTGATGAGTAACGTTAGTTTTCCCTCCTATAAGTATCGGTGGTGATTACTTCATATAAATTCTACATTTATCAGTTGAGAGAAAACGTAACGCAGTTTACAGATATAGTAATAGCAATTTTTAATTTTTAATTGCTGACACTTCTGGTAATATTTTCTCAGCTTATTCTGGTAGTTCTGGTAAGTCAAATAAAACTGTAGTCATATAATTTTCTGCCCAATCTACACCAAAAGCTTTTTCTAAAACTCTACGAGTTTTATCATTTTGCTGTTGTTTGCTACAGTAATTATGCTGTCCAGCTATAATTGCAGCTACTTTTTCTGGTGCAACTGGACTAGATACGATCGCTTGGGTACAATGTATTTCTAAAAATGATTCTACGTGAAACAAAAAACTTGTTTCTTCTTCCGGGGAACTAGGACGAATAAATAAACAAAAATCAGAAAAGATATTTCCCCATTCTGGTAATTCACGGGGTTGAGAAAAGTTGGATGTGGTTAATTTGCTAAGTTGAGAATTATAACCATCTGGTAAAATCCGATCTAAGTTTACCGGGGAAAGATCGGCAATAGCAGCACTAATTTGACCCCTACCTCCGACTAAATCACAG
>JANMGZ010000693.1:0-3949 GCA_031374905.1 Dolichospermum sp. OTE_70_metabat_362_sub | reverse complement strand
TTGCATATTTGCAAAATAGCTTATTTGAATACGAGTATTTTATTATATTTTAAATAATTTCAGTAGACTCACATTATGGGCAATACACCGTGTAGCTATATATGAGTATACTACATCTAGTAAACCACCAAGGCGTGTTTGCGGAGCGTATCAAAGAGATAGGACACAAAGAGAGCAGAAAATTCCTTCCCTGCTTCTTTTCTTATTTTTACACTGGTGATTTGAGAGCTTGATCTAAAACTTGTCTAGCTTGTTCTGCTTTTCCTCTGGCTTCCTGGTAACGCAGATTCGCTTGAGCAAAATTTTTCAACACCTTAAAACCTTCTTTAAGATGGGTTATTTCTTCCTCGGTGACGGATTTATCAGAAAATAGGATATCAATGGCTTGACGAATTTCTAAGGCTTCGGTGCGTGATTCTTGGACTTTTAATTTGAGTGAAGCTAAATTACTCAGAATTTGCACTGCTTGGGTAATCTCATCTTCACGGCTAGAAGTATCTGTAGTTGGTTCTTTGACTTCAATTAATTGTTGCGGACCAAATCCCTCTTCTAGTTCCGTTGGTAATTCACCAGCCTCCATGAGTTCCATTAGCTGATCCATCGCTTTGTCACGGGCTTTAGCGGAATCTTTACCGGGAACGGTGAGGATAATTTCTGGACTTTGAGCGAGACTATATTGAACCATAGTTGTATATATATTAATCCTATCTAATTTGTGAAAAATATGATGGCGATCGCACGAAAACCCTGTAAATTTAATGCAGTCAGATTTGAGAATGTAGAATTAATATACCAGATAAATACTATTTAGGAATGAGAGCGATCGCTCATTTTTGTTGTAACAGTCTATCCCCAGAGTGAGACTTAATAGTGTGTAATTTATTCTAGTAGTCCTATCAGAGGATAGAAAACTTTTAAGCAACTAAAAACTATTGTTATGGAATCACCTGTTGACAAGGTACAAATCCATGACTGCAAAAATTCCTTTAGACAAACGCCAAGATAACGCTCAAGAAAATCCTGAAGATAACCCAGGAATGGAAACCACTATACCGACTACAGAAGAGGGTGATACTCCCGCGGATGAAAGATATCGGATGACTGGTCAAGAATCAGGTTCAGATGTTCGTCCTGGTGCTGAGGCTGAATCTCCTGGTGCTGCTGTGACAAAGCCTGGTCTCCCTAACCAAGGAACATCGTCTCGCTAAAAGATTCTTGATTTCTTCAGGGATAAAAATCCCATGATCAGGAAAAGAGAGGGGAGTATTACGGCTCCCCTACATTTTTATATGTCTAGTACCGCAGGGCGGAAGTCAAAAGTCAAAACTAAGACAGTATAATCTTTTTGTCGATTGAAAATGATTGGTTTATTTACGCCACATTGTACTAGTTATAATTCTTAAATAACTAATTTTAAAAAATAAATAATTGATTTATTTACACAAGAATTAAATCTTTTGGAAGTCAACAATATTGCCTATTTTCAGAATAATGATTATTGTGGCTTATAAACAAAAAAGTTAATGTTTATAAGCCATTATAGTTATACAGGTTCTTCTTCTCTTACAGTTTCACTGATGACTTCGACTAATTCCGGCATACTTTCAAACTCATCTTGGTCTGTTTGATCAAGTAATGAGCGTAGATCTATGGTTTTGTCTTTTGTCCAGCGAATTTCTTCGTGACCTCTAGCTTGTTCGAGTATGTCTTCTTTACTGGCAGGAAAGTCTATACCTGCGAGTGCTTGAGTTACTGCTGCTACTCCATAAGCTTCACCTTTATCTGGACCGCGATGATGTTCCTGACCTTTTTTTTCTTGCCCTTTTTCTGATTTAGTAGCCATAAAATTCTCCTGATAATTATCGTAGGTTATCTATCTACCTCACTAAGCTAAAACTATTATTTATTAATTCCTTCTATCTGAAGAATTACTTTTCATTAAAAATCAAAAATAGGGAAGTAATAAAGAAAATATCTTTGAAGAAACACCAGCGGTTAAGTATAGCCAAATTTTCAAAAAATTCTCCTAATTTACAGAAATAATCAAAGTTTATTCAAGCTAAAAAACAGCTTAATAGCAGGTTGACAAATCCAAGAAAAAGTTCGCTTATCAATAACAAAATTTGACAAATCAAGAAACTATGAGAACAGGAAAATTTAGCTTAAATAACTGACGTTTGCTGCCCAATATCTACTCAAAATCTTGATAGCTCAATATAGCTACCGCAGAAGTAATATAGTTAAATATCCAGGCTTATTTTTGAGATATTATTAAGCTTTAATACCCCTGCAACTATTGATTTATGAATATTTTAGGTTTATATGCCTATAGCTTGCGTGACGATGCAAAAATTATCCGCCACGCTCCGCTATTAGTAATTTCTATGTATAAGCTCTCTCTTCAGTATGATAGAGTTTGGTAGTTTGTTATATTAGAGTCAAAGACAAGTAAAGTGGACATGACATCACCAAAATGTGTGAAAAAAAGTAAATAAGATTTAAATCCTTTTCTCTCGGATAGAAAGCTCCCTGTCCTCCTACCTTGTCCCAAACCTGATGATCTTTTTTGTATCGTAATATTTATGACTCCTAATCCCGCCATTATGCGCTCTGTGGAACAACTGGGCTACCGAGTTACAGTTGGTGATGTAGCCACCCAGATAGGATTAAATATAGCCCAAGTCAATCAAAGTTTATTAGCCCTAGCTGCTGACGCTGGGGGACATTTACAGGTTGCAGAATCAGGTGATGTTGTTTACCAATTTCCTAAAAATTTTCGGGATATTATCCGCAATAAATATTTGCAAATCCGGTTAAAGGAATGGTGGAAAAAAGTTTGGTCTGTGCTATTCTACCTAATTCGGATTTCCTTTGGTGTCCTTTTAGTGGCTTCTATCTTGCTGATTACTGTAACTATCATCATTATTATGACTGCTAGTTCAAATCGGGATGATGACAATCGCAGTAATAATTCTAGAGGGTTTAATTTCTTCTTTTTCCCGGATTTATTTTGGTATTTTAGCCCAAATTATGGTGATACCCGCCAAGAAAGACGGAGGGAAAGGGGCGAAAATAGTGAAATGAATTTTTTTGAAGCTGTGTTTTCATTCCTCTTTGGTGATGGTGATCCTAACGCCAATTTAGAAGAACGCCGCTGGTCAGAAATTGGGGCTGTAATTAGTAATAATCAAGGTGCAGTAGTAGCAGAACAAATTGCTCCTTACTTAGATGATATTGGCGAAAAATATCAACAAGAATATGAAGATTATATGTTACCTGTGCTGGTGCGATTCAATGGAATGCCACAGGTAAGTTCTGAAGGGCAAATAGTCTATTATTTTCCAGAATTACAGGTAAAAGCGAGTAAAAAGCAAAGTCGCTCAATATCTGAATATCTCCATGAATTTTCCTGGCAGTTTAGTGCAGCGAATTCTGGACAACTTTTGCTCAGTGCTGGTTTAGGAGGAGTGAATTTTGTTGGGGCTTTAATATTGGGCAATTTATTAAGAAACGGTACAATTGCGGCTCAAATTGGGGGATTAGTCGCTTTTGTGCAAGGGATTTACGGACTATTATTAGCTTATGGCACTGGGTTTTTAGCGATTCCCTTAATTCGCTATTTCTGGATTAAATGGCGTAATGAAAAGATTTCTACTCGTAATCATCAACGCCAAGAACGAGCTAGATTATTAGCAGATGCAGATTCTTCTTTACAGAAAAAAATAAGCTTTGCCCGTGAATTTGCTACGGAAAAAGTCATTAGTAAGGAAGATTCAGTTTATTCTACAGAAACAGATTTATTAGCACAGGAATTTAAGAATAAACAAATCGGTGACCGTTGACCGGTAATAGATAATTGGTAATAGGTAATTGGTAATAGGTAATTGGTAATGCCCTATACCCTATGCCCCATGCCCCATTACCGATTACCCATGCCCCATGCCCCATG
>JANMGZ010000233.1:0-11404 GCA_031374905.1 Dolichospermum sp. OTE_70_metabat_362_sub | reverse complement strand
CACTTGCTGAAGCTGAATAATATAGCAATCCTAAATCCCCCGGACTAAATTTAGTCTGGGGGACAGATGAATCTTTGTGAATATAACTATTGGGAATATCTAATTTTGCTTTTTATTTACTAGAGTTCCAGATGTGACAGCTTGGCGGTTTTCTTTAATCAACCGGCTATAAGTTCGTTGAGGAATATAGTGAATTGGATTGTAATCAATACAACGTAAAATCAGCACACAGGCCCAAGAATACCGTCCATCAGCAATAGCTTCAATAATAGGATTGAACTGTTCGGGAGTGATGGCACTATGAAAATCGTTCTGAGAAGAAGAAGCTTGATAGTTCATAACTAACCCTGATCTAATTTTGTAGGATTGAAAGTTAATAGGTTGTAATAATTCAGAATAGAGGATCTTTTAGTCCAAATTAATCAGACTTTAATGGTCAAATTTAGGAATTTTGATCATGAGTTAATCAGCCTTGCAACTTCTAACTTATAATCTCCTAAATTCTGAATTATCAAGGGAAATAAATGGCATATCCAAGCTAAGGGTCTTATCTGCTCATGATATGCAAAGGATTTAATTCTCTTGGTAAATAACTTCGATATCTAAGTTCAAGTATAACGATAACTTTTTGATTAAATATCAATATTATTTATAGTTATGAGAGAATTTTATTAATTTTCTGTGAGGTTTATTGATCAGGTATATACATTCAATTAGCCATATATCTGTCAATTCAGAGGGAACAAAAAACAGAAAATAGGGGACAGTAAAACCCACCCTTAAAAGGGTGAGATTAAAAACTTTGGCGTTTTTTATTTACTAACTGAGCTTTAAGCTCAGAACTAAAGTTTTAGAAAATAGGACACTTTCTTCTCCCTGTTCTTTATTCCCTATTTTTTAACAACGAGCCTTGTAATTCTTGTTATGTCATTGGCAATTGGTAATCTAGATAGATTAAGTTCTAGAATTTTTGATTGTATAAATTGAAAAATTACTAAACACATTACCCCTGTGTTAGTAAAAAATACAGGCAAATTTTTAGCCTATTATGCCCAAATTCATGGTTTGGTAAAAAATAGGAAATACAGATATTTGTATTATGACACTATTTAAATAGTCATACAACATTGGAATATTTCCTGTTTTTAGATTTGTAAATCCCCCTTGTGACACTATTATATGCAGAATACTATGTTTTCCGTGACTAGTAAGCCAAATTGGCACTTTGTTTCTCTAAATACTACAGAAAATGTCAGTTCTAAATTGCGTATTAAATGACTATTTAAATACTGTCACAAGGGGTATTTACAAAACTCTAGATAAAATGTACTTCCATGTTGCATGACCATTTAAATACTGTCACAAGAAGTATTTACAAAACTGGAAATAAAGGCTAATCCAATGCTGTATGACTATTTAAATACTGTCACAAGAGGTATTTACAAAACTGGAAATTGCCTAACCACATAAATTTATTTTTATTTATTTTTAATTTTTCTGCTAAATTAGTTACACCTCATAACGAAATACTCAACTTATTAAATTGGTTGAGGATATGATTATTAAGCGTTTGACGAATTGAGCAATATTTGTATATGTAATATTTAATTCTTGCTCCAATGGACTATTCAAAAACTGGCACAATTAATGTTTACAAAATGGTCATCAATACCTAAAAAGTCAAATTGATAGTTATCAAATTTAAATAACATCGCAAAGTGCTGTATCTATCTATGAGAGGAGGTAAGAGTTCATCCTTTAGCCAGAAGTAAATAATTGAGTAAATTATTTACTATTAGATCGGAATAGCATATCAATGATCTTGACTTCAGTTAGAATTTGGTAGTGTATGATGTATAAATTGGTGCAAACTATTTTTAATAGTGATGAAAAAAATGCTTTAGGTGAGTTTATCTTAGAATTAGGCAAGGATCATAAACGTTACTTTTTAAGAAATGAGATTTTACAAGCCTTTGCAGATTATTGTCACCAATGCCAAAAACCTGCCTATTTTTATCACACTTCCTCTTTAGGGACACTCATTCAGTACACTCATGAAATTATTCTAGATAATGGGAATATTTGGTTTGTAGTTAGACCAAAGATTGCGAGTCAAGAAGTATGGCTATTAACCGCAGATTTGACTAAATTCGAGTTAATGACACCGAAAGCATTATTAGATGTGAGCGATCGCTTAGTCAACCGTTACCAACCTCACATTTTAGAAATTGATCTCCATCCCTTTTACCCAGCAGTACCGAGAATTGATGATTCTAGAAATATTGGTCAAGGTTTAACCGTTCTCAATCATTATTTTTGTAATCAATCATTGACAGATCCTGAATATTGGATTGACGCATTATTTCAATCACTACAAATATTAGAATATAATGGCATCAGCTTATTAGTCAGTAATCACATTCATTCAGGATTACAACTAAATAAACAAATCAAACTAGCTTTAGAATTTATTAGTAATTTATCCCCCCATACACCTTATGAAAAATTTAGTTTTCATCTTCAAGAACTCGGTTTAGAACCAGGTTGGGGTAACAATGCAGCTAGAGTCAGAGAAACCTTAGAACTTCTGGAAAAACTCATGGATAATCCCGAACCTGCTATTTTGGAAACCTTTGTTTCTCGCATTTGTGCAGTTTTTCGTGTCGTCCTGATTTCCATCCATGGTTGGGTTGCCCAAGAAGATGTTTTAGGCAGAGATGAAACATTAGGACAAGTTATTTATGTTTTAGAACAAGCCCGCAGCTTAGAAAATAAAATGCGGGCAGAAATTAAACTTGCAGGTTTAGATACATTAGGAATTAAACCTCATATTATTATCTTAACTCGACTGATTCCCAATTGTGAAGGTACATTTTGTAACTTACCTTTAGAAAAAGTGGATGGTACAGAAAATGCTTGGATTTTGCGCGTTCCTTTTGCAGAATCCCAACCAGAAATTACTAATAACTGGATTTCCAAATTTGAAGTTTGGCCTTATTTAGAAAAATTTGCTCTTGATGCTGAAACAGAACTTTTAAAACATTTTACTGAAAAGCCAAATCTAATTATTGGTAATTACAGTGATGGTAACTTAGTCGCTTTTATCCTCTCCAGAAAAATGAAAGTTACCCAATGTAATATTGCTCATTCCCTAGAAAAACCTAAATTTCTATTTAGTAACTTATATTGGCAAGATTTAGAAACCCAATATCACTTTTCTGCCCAATTTACCGCTGATTTAATCAGTATGAATGCCGCAGACTTTATCATCACATCATCCTATCAAGAAATTGTGGGTACACCTGACACAATGGGACAATATGAATCTTATAAATGCTTTACCATGCCCCAATTATATCATGTAATTGATGGCATTGATTTATTTAGTCCTAAATTCAACATGGTATTACCAGGAGTCAGTGAAAATATATTTTTTCCCTACAACCAAACAACAAACAGAGAATTCCATCGTCGTCAACATATCCAAAACCTAATTTTCCATGAAGAACACCCACAAATTCTCGGTAAATTAGAACATCTTCATAAAAAACCGATATTTTCTGTTAGTCCCATTACCTCAATCAAAAACCTCACAGGTTTAGTTGAATGTTTTGGTAAAAATCAAGAATTGCAAGAACATTGTAACCTAATTTTATTAACTAGTAAACTATCTCCAGATACAGGCACAAACCTAGAAGAAACTAGAGAAATAGCAAAAATTCACGCAATTATTCATCAATATCATCTCTATAATAAAATCCGCTGGTTAGGAATGCGTCTTTCTATCCGCGATATCGCTGAAACCTATCGTGTAATTGCCGATTTTCAAGGAATTTATATTCATTTTGCCCTTTATGAATCTTTTAGTAGAAGTGTCTTAGAAGCCATGATTTCTGGATTACCAACTTTCACAACTCAATTTGGTGGTTCATTAGAAATTATTGAAAACCACGATAAAGGATTTAATCTGAATCCCACAGATTTAGAAGGAACAGCCAAAACAATTATTAACTTTTTAGAAAAATGTCATAATTATCCAGAACATTGGCTAGAAAATTCTCAATGGATGATTGAACGCATTCGCCATAAATATAACTGGAATTCCCACACAAATCAACTCCTCTTATTAGCGAAAATGTTTAGTTTTTGGAACTTCGTCTATCCCGAAGATAACGAAGCCAGAGATCGTTATATGGAAAGTTTATTTCATCTTCTTTATAAACCTATCGCTGACAATATTTTATCAGAACATATTCATCAGTAAAAATAAAAATTGTAGGTTGGGTAGAACGAAGTGAAACCCAACATTTACAGGAGTGTGTTGGATTTAATTTCTAGGAGTTTGTTGGGTTTCGTGCCTCAACTCAACCTACGTAAATATTAAAAAAACAAAAATAACTAATATATTATCATGGATAAAAAAGACCATTTTCGTAACCTTAGCTATACAGATTGGATATTAACTGAAACCCAGTTTAATCCAGAGTATTTGCACAGCCACGAAACTATTTTCACCATTGGTAATGGTTATTTAGGAACAAGAGGAACATTTGAAGAAGGCTATCCCCGTGCATTATCAGCGACATTTATTAACGGTGTTTATGATGATGTTCCCGTAGTTTATACCGAACTCGTTAACTGTCCAGATTGGCTACCATTGACAGTCATAATTGAGGGAGAACGGTTTCGCCTTGATCAAGGTAAAATATTAAAATATAACCGCAAACTAGACTTACATCATGGCCTTCTTAGTCGTTGTTTACGTTGGTGTAGTCCCAATGGAAACGTAATAGACATCCATTTTGAACGCTTTACTAGTTTAGCTGATCAGCATATAGTAGGGCAACGTTGCCAATTAACACCAGTAAATTTTGATGGTTTAATTGAAATTCAAGCCAGTATTAACAGCTACTCCGAAAATCAAGGATTCAACCATTGGGAAGGATTAGATCAAGGTAAAATTACACAAGGATTCTGGTTGCATAGTCGCACTCGCAACAGCCGGATAGAGGTGGGTATGGCGGCAAAAATAACTATTTTAGGAACTGACGCGGACTTACAAATCAATACTACTCCTGGTTATCCTAGCCTAAATGCCACCGTTATCGGTCAAATCCAACAGACGATAACTATAATAAAAATCGTGAGTATTTTTACATCTAATGAAGTTAAAGAACCAGTTGCAGCCGCTAAAGAAAAACTCGTAAATTTACCGGATTATATTAGCTTAATTGATGCTAATTTCCACGCATGGGACAGAGTTTGGCAACACAGTGACATTATCATTGAAGGAGATATCAAAGCAGCTTTTGCAGTGCGTTACAATCTGTTTCAGTTACTCATTGCTGCACCTAGGCATAATGATCAAATTAGTATACCTGCGAAAACTCTCTCCGGCTTTGGTTATCACGGACATATTTTTTGGGATACAGAGATTTTCATTTTACCATTTTTTACCTTTACTCAACCACATTTAGCCCGTAATTTGCTTAGTTATCGTTATCACACCTTACAAGGAGCGCGACGCAAAGCAGCACATTATGGATATCAGGGGGCAATGTTTGCTTGGGAAAGTGCGGTAACAGGGGACGAAGCCACACCCCGCTGGTCATTACGAAGTGATTTTTATGCCGAAGATATCCGTATATGGTGTCGTGATCGAGAAATTCATATTAGTGCAGATATTGCCTATGCCATTTGGTATTATTGGCAAGTTACAGGAGATAATCAATGGATGCGAGATTATGGCGCGGAAATTATTTTAGATACCGCTATTTTCTGGAATAGTCGAGTAGAATTTAATCCCCAATTAGAATGTTATGAAATTCGCGGAATTATTGGTGCAGATGAATATCACGAATTAGTCCATAACAATTGCTTTACAAACCGGATGGTACAATGGCATTTAGAAAAAGCCTTAATCATCTATAATTGGCTACATTCAACTTTCCCAGAAGCAGCCACACAACTTGAATATAAATTACAAATTACCTCCGAAGTCCTAAATCGTTGGACAGAAATTATTGCTAAAATGCTCATTCTCCACAACCCAGAAACTGGACTAATTGAGCAATGTGAGGGATTTTTTCAATTAGATGATATTAACTTAGCCAAATACGAACCGCGAGAAAAATCAATCCAAATTATTTTGGGAATGGAAGAAACCAACAAAAGACAAGTAATTAAACAACCAGATGTATTAATGCTTCTGTATTTGATGCGAAAATCTGCCGATTTTCCCTATAATCAGTCAACATTACAAGTAAATTGGGACTATTACGCCCCCCGTACAGATATCAGTTATGGTTCATCTCTAGGTCCTGCTATTCACGCTATTTTAGCCGCAGATTTGGGCAAATCACAGGAGGCTTACGAATGCTTTATGCAAGCCGCAATGGTGGATTTGGAAGATAAACGCGGAAATACTCAAGATGGGATCCATAGCGCTAGTGCTGGAGGCATTTGGCAAGCTGTAGTATTCGGTTTCGGCGGTATTCAATTTCGAGAAAATGCCCCTGTGGCTCATCCTCACTTACCCCCAACTTGGACAAGGCTGAAATTTAAGTTACACTGGCGTGGTAAATGGCACGAATTTGATTTGCGTCAGGAATTACCAAAAGTCAGAAAAACCAACATCCAGGGCGTAATTTTTGATTTAGATGGTGTGTTGACTGATACCGCAGAATATCATTACCAAGCTTGGCAAAAGTTAGCAAATGAAGAAGGTTTACCTTTTAACCGAGAAATGAATGAAGCTTTGCGAGGTGTATCTCGTCGTGCTTCTCTGATGTTAATTATTGGTAATAAAGAATATTCAGAAGTGCAAATTCAGGAAATGATGAACCGAAAAAATAATTATTATGTAGAACTAATTCACAACATTACACCCACAGATTTATTACCGGGGGCTGTGGCTTTGTTGGATGAATTGCATCAAGCTGGGATCAAAATCGCCATTGGTTCCGCCAGCAAAAACGCCCGGATGGTGATTGAAAAATTGGAGATTGGTGGTAAAGTAGATGTTATTACTGATGGTAATACTGTCCAAGCAGCCAAACCAGCACCGGATTTGTTTCTTAATGCTGCCAACCAGTTAGGAATTCCCGCAGATGAATGTGTAGTTTTTGAAGATGCCGCCGTAGGTATTACTGCCGCTAAAGCAGCAAATATGTGGGCAGTAGGCTTAGGACCAGAAGAGAGAGTAGGCGCTGCTGATGTAGTTTTGCCTAATTTAGCCGGAGTACAATGGCAAGAATTAGCAGCACAAATGTTGGGTATTTCTGAATTAAAAGATTAACTTTGAAAACTCTTACCTTGGCGTGAGATATAGTTAATTCCCTAAAAGTGCGCTAACTTCGTTATCTGTGGTTTGGCTAAAATCATCGTACCATAAACCAATTGCAGACATTATTTCTGGGCATTGCAAACAAATTACATCATCCACTTCTAAACGCAATTCTTCACAAGTAGTTAGGGGTGCAACTGGAACAGCAACAACAATTTTCGCCGGTTGCTGTTGCTGAATAATAGTTAGGGCAACCCGCATGGTTGCACCAGTAGCAATACCATCATCTATTAAAATAACAATTTTATTTTTAACATTAATTGCTGGTTTATTACCTCGATAAATCTGATCTCGTCTGCTTAATTCTCGCAATTCTTGGTTAACAACTTCGGTAATTTGTTCTTGATTTATTCCTAAGGAATCAATTACATCTTGATTGAAAACAATAATATTTTCAGAGGCAATCGCCCCCATAGCCAGTTCTTTGTGTCCAGGTACACCAAGTTTTCTGACTATGCACACATCCATTGCCGCATTTAAAAGTTTAGCAACTTCAAAGGCTACGGGAACACCCCCACGAGGTAAAGCCAGTACCAAGACATCCTCAATGTTACTGTATGCTTGTAAATGTTGAGCTAACATTCGACCGGCTTGAATGCGATTAGAGAATTTTTTGCTCATGGCACTTTTGCTATTTTCTTGAAAGCCATTTCAACTTGTTTATACTCATTAACCATTTGTGATACCAATTCTTCTACTCCTTCTAAATTGCCACTCTTTCCTTTTGATTCTAATTCTAAACAAAGCTGAAAGAGATTCAACGCCCCAACAGAAGCACTACTAGATTTGAAGCTATGGGCTGTCTTGAAGAGAGTTTCTGCATCTGGAATGGTGACAGATGTTTGAATAGCAGCGACGATTTTAGGAGATTCAAACAGATAACAGTTGATTATTTCTGCTAAAGCTTCCTGATCACCTCCCAGCATATCCAATAAGGATTCTAAAACTTGAGTATCTATTGATGACATTTGTAAAATCTTGAAAACTAGTAAACCTTAATATTTTGGCATATTTTGATTTGACGGCGTTATCAATGCGAATTACTAATAAATAGCATAGCGATCGCGTCCTGTTTGTTTTGCCCGATAAAGGGCTTCATCTGCTTTGGCAATTAGCCATTTTGGCGAACTTGTATTTTTGGGAATAATAGTCGCAATACCCAGACTTAGGGTCAGGTATGAACTAATTTGAGAACTTTTGTGAACCAGATGCTTGGTGCGGATACGGGAGAGAATTGTTTCTGCAATATAAACTGCACCCGCAGTATCTGTATTCGGTAAAACTAAAGCAAATTCTTCACCACCATAGCGGGCAGCTAAATCTCCAGGTCGTCGAATAGCTTCATCGAGAATTTGAGCAACCTCTTTTAAGCATTCATCTCCCGATTGATGTCCGTAAGTATCATTATAATTCTTGAAAAAGTCTATATCACAAAGAATCAAAGACAAAGGCGCTTGTTCTCTTTCCAACCGATTCCATTCTTGCCCTAAAACTTCGTCAAAGGAGCGACGGTTAGGAATTTGAGTCAGACTATCTATATTTGCCAGTTCTTGTAATTTCTGGTTAGCTATTTCTAATTGTTGATAGAGTTCTGCTTGCTGAATAGCTATCACTAATTGATTTGCTAATTGCATCAGCAAATCAATCTCCTGTTGATCCCATTTACGGGGTCCAGAACATTCATAAGCCACCAATAATCCCCAGATATGATTTTCCTGTTCAATGGAAACAACTAACTTTGCTTTAGCTTGTAATTCATCTAGTAACTCAAGGTAACATTCCGGCAAATCAGCGTTATCAATATTTTCTAAAACATAAATTCTACTTTGCTGATCATTATCACTATATTTTTCACTAAAATAAGTATCTTTAAATACTTTACCTAAGATAGGCTGCCATCCAGGAGCTACAGATTCAACTATTACGTATCCACTATTATCTGGTTGAAACCGATAGATAATTACACGATCAGTTTTTAGTAATTTACGTACTTCTATGACAGTTGTACTCAGAAGTATTTCTAAATTCAAAGATTGACGGATTTTATGAGTAATTTTAGCAATTAGCTGTTCTTTTTGAATCTTACTTTGTAGTTCTTTCATTGCCCACTGCATTTGTAGCAAGCGCCGTACTCTTTGTTTTAAAACTGCCCAATGAATTGGTTTAGTAACATAGTCAGCAGCACCAACAGAAAATGCTTTATCTACGGAATCTTGATCATTTAGTCCCGTAATCATCAATATAGGAATGTTAGGATTAAATGTGTGTACCTGATCGCAGCAAGTAAAACCATCCATTACTGGCATTATGGCATCTAGAAGCACGATATCTGGCTGTGAAGTCATGACAATACTTAGGGCAACTTTACCATTACCTGCTACCATCACTTGATATCCCTCTTTTTCCATTGCATGACGTAATTGCATCTGTATAACTAAGTCATCATCTACAATTAATACTAATGTATTGTTTATGCGAATGGGGGGAGTCACTGTCTATAATTTCCTGCCTGAACTTGAACTGAGACTATACAGACATTATGACTCCGGTAAGTAACCCCAGAATCAAAATATATATAATATCCAATTGGCAACAATTTTAGCCGAAACATGGTCAAAATATTAACCTTTAGGAGCGAGAAGAAATTGATTTTTGTTATCTCTTTTAATCAAAATTTTCCGCGAGAACATCTTTTAACTAAAGCCCAAACTACTGACTTTTGTAGCGATACACTAAGAAAGTAAAGAAATGTAAATATAATCAATTTTACCAAAATGGAAACCATCACATTAGGAAAAAATGGTCTAGCTGTTCCCCCTCTCTGTCTTGGTACATGGGCTTGGGGTGATAAAGTATTTTGGAATTATGGCGACGGATACGGAGAAGAACAGTTAAAAGCGGCTTTTACCGCAGCCTTAGATGCTGGTATCACTTTCTTTGATACTGCGGAAGTTTACAGCTTAGGACTTTCAGAACAGTTGTTAGGAAAGTTCATGAAACAAACCCCTCAACAAGTGCAAATTGCCACAAAGTTTGGCCCCTTACCTTGGCGTTGGGATGGTAAATCTGTATCTGAAGCATTAACCGCGAGTCTCCAACGTCTCCAAGTTGAGAAAATTGAATTATACCAAGTTCATTGGCCTTTCACTTTATTTTTGAGCCAAGAAATACTGATGAATACCCTCGCAGATGAAGTGAATCGGGGGAGAATCGGTGCAGTTGGTGTGAGTAACTATTCGGCCGCCCAAATGCGCGAAGCACACCAGATATTAGCTGCTAGGGGTGTACCTTTGGCTGTAAATCAGGTGCGTTATTCTCTACTAACACGCCAAATAGAAGGTAAAGGTATTTCTCAAACAGCCCGTGATTTAGGTGTGACTCTTTTAGCTTACAGTCCCCTAGCACAAGGATTGCTCACAGGTAAGTATACACCCTCTCAAAAGCCTCAAGGTGCAAGAAGCTTAGATCCGCGATTTAGTCCAGATGGTTTAAATAAAATCGCCCCAGTTTTATCACTATTACGAGAAATTGGGGAAAAATACAATCGCACTCCCGCCCAAGTATCCTTAAATTGGTTAATAGCTCAAGGTAATGTGATTCCCATTGCTGGAGTCAAAACTGCTGAACAAGTTAAACAAAATGCAGGTGCGTTAGGTTGGAAAATGACTGAAGATGAAATTGCCGAATTAGAAAAAATTACTCGTCCTTGGTTACATTAATTCTTCCTTCTTCCTTCTTCCTTCTTCCTTCTTCCTTCTTCCTGACTCCTGACTCCTACATTAATCCTCTTTCACATTCAAAGCGTATACTTTAAACCGTTCTAAATCCGCTTGAATTGTTGATTCTACCACCTTTCCTAAAAATAAATTATCCATAAGTTTACCAATCAAGCCAGGAATAGCATAGGAAACCGTCATTTTCACAATACTAAGATCATGACGATCATAAAAGCGAATTGCTCCTTGATTTGGTAAACCATCTACTGATTCCCATTGAATAATCTGATTAGGAATTATTTTGGTAATTCGGGATTTCCACGTAAAATCTAAGCCTCCTGTA
>JANMGZ010000673.1:0-1875 GCA_031374905.1 Dolichospermum sp. OTE_70_metabat_362_sub | reverse complement strand
AAATCCTCCTTGGCCAATTTGCCGAATAATAACATAGCGATCGCCTAAAGTTTGTCCTGATTGAATCCCTTGATTTACAGATGTCGGTATGTTGACAATTTTCTCACCACATTGGAGACAAAACCTACTACCGGATGGATTTTGATGCCCTTGAGAACAATAAATATTAGTCATTAGTTATTGGTCATTGGTCAGTTGTTAGCAATTATTAATTGTCAATTGTCAATTGTCAATTATCAATTATTTATTCCCTACTTTATCAGATGCGATCGCATACCAGATTTGTAGAAAAGTTTGTTGATTTAGTTTTCCACGTTCTTGACCAGGAAACAACGGTTCAAAGGTTTGATATGTGTCTGCGCGTAAATCTTGGAAAGATTGATATTTACCCAATTTTCCAGCTTTAGCAAGTTGTTCCCAACGTTGGGAATCTTGTTGACTATAACTACCTATTTTCTTTCTAGCTGTTTCACTTAAATTAGCCTTTTCTATATTATTTAACAACTGATCTGCAACATGATTCCATTGTTCCCGTAAAGCTGCATCTTCTGATTTTTCAGTTAACTTGCGTCTATTTAATTCTGGTTTTTCAGCATAGAAAATTTCATTAACTGTATTAGTAAAAAATACTGTAGAAATTTCTAACTGTTGGATACGGATCAGAACTTGTTGAACACTGCGTTGACTATTATTTTTCCCACCTCCTGAATTATTGATAGCTGGAATTTTGGGAAGTCCAATTTGAGGAACTGCGATTGATGTTATTCCCTTAACTGCGAAATTTCCTAAAGCAAATACACCCGCACCTGTTAATAACATTCCCGTAGTCATCATAAAGCTAACAGTAAAAGGCCGCAACCATATTGGCATCGGTATTTTCTGTACAGCCAAAGTCATTTTATTGTGAACACCACTATGAAAAGTTCGAGCGCGTTTTATCCCTGGTGCTACCACTTCTGTTTTCAATTTAGTAATAAAAGGATGGGGATTATTGTTAGCAGTTTGCATAGTTTGTGGTATTGACGAAGTAGATGGTAAAGGTAAATCTTTAATAACTTGTTCGGCTTTTTGATAGCGATCGCTCGGTTTATATGCCAACATCTTCTTTAAGACAGCCTCTAATTTGGGACTAACTTTAATTTCCTTACCCCAAAACCAAACGCCATTATAGCTATCATAAAGTAAATTTGGTTCTTTACCTGTGATCAATACTAAAGCCGTCACAGCTAAAGAGTAAAAATCACTGTTTTTATAAACTTTTCCCTGAAGTAACTGTTCTTCAGGTGCGTATCCTTTTTTACCCAATAAAGTTGCATTTACAGCCAATTGTGTCCGCCAAAAACCCTGAGAAGCTGGTAACTGTTTGACACCACCAAAATCAATCAATACAGGTAAATTATCACTTTGGCGTAAAATCAAATTATCTGGTGAAATGTCGCGGTGAACTATATCTAAAGAATGAATATAAGTCAGTATAGGGAGAATATGGTGCAGTAAATTAATTATTTCCTCTTCACTAAAAGACTGTCCTTGACTTTGACGCTGTTCAAGTAGTTGGTCATAATTATCACCTTCAATATAATCTTGCACCAGAAAGAAAAAATCCTTAGTCCCAATTTGGGCTTGAAAAGAAGCGTGGAAATGCGGAATTTGGGGATGTTGGATTTTTTTGAGGACACTTGCTTCTCGTTCAAACAGTTCCGTCGCTTTTTGCAAATCCTGGGGTTTGACAACTTGAGGGGCAAATTCTTTTAAAACGCAGGTTTTTCGAGATTTTTGCCGATCAATCGCTAAATAACTGCGTCCAAAGCCACCTTGCCCCAATATCCGCGCAATTTCATAACGATTATCAATAACTTGCCCCACAGTCAAAGG
>JANMGZ010000648.1:0-4271 GCA_031374905.1 Dolichospermum sp. OTE_70_metabat_362_sub | reverse complement strand
AAGTAATACTGCGTTGATAGTAACTTTTTCATCTGGTTCAGCGGTTAGTAGTTCAATGTCGTAAAAGCGACCTGCTTCTACTTTCATTTGTTTACCGCCAGTTTCAATAATCGCGTAAGTCATTAAATTGTCCTTGATGGTGCCGTACAGGTAGCTGGGTATAATCTCTCCTATGGAGACGCTATTAGTGATAGCTTTTGCCAGCTTTTGCAGTATGTCTACCTGATCCGAGCAGGAATTAGACAAACAATCCAATATATTACCTGATTGGTGGTAAATCAGTCAACCTTTTAAAAAAATAATTTTATTTGCTAAAAATTTCCGAAAAGATAATTTTTGAGTTTGTAGTTAATCCTGACACAGACAAAAAATTTTTTAACTAATCTGAGCGATTTAATAGGGCTGCTCAGATTTTTTTTACTTGACGATATGGAATTTCTAAATTTAGATTTTTTCAGAGATTAAATTACATCATCATTGTTGTGCGATTTAAGTGATTTGAATTTCTATTTAATCTTATTTTATTATAAATGGATAGATCAATAGGTAACATCACCTGATAAATAAGTAGGTGAACAAAATAAAAATGAGGGGGTATTGCGTTTTGTAAAATGGCTGAAACTTAATTAGAATAACGCATTAAGACAACTTTACATACCGATACATACCTTGGAATTTTTCTGTTTATTTACTTACCTTTCCAAATGATAATCTGATTTTTTACATCTATTATCTTTCATAAATGGCGATATAACTGAAAGTTCCCCCTCTTCATTGATCAACATTTGCCGATATTTTTTTGATAAAAAGGGAATTTTTTGACAAAAACCTGTCCCAAAAATAACTACATCTGTTGATATTGTTTAACCATTTGCTAATTCTACACCGCCAGGATAAATGCCTTAGGCACGCTACGCGTTAGCGTAGCTCAAGGAAGTGGCACACCAGTTACCTACCTACGATGGGAAACCTGTCTACAGGGCTGGTCCACCGCAAGCGATGAGGGGGCTAAGATGTAAATTATATAATTGGAAACCGCTGTAATTTGGTATAATATGTATTGATAGGGAAAATAAATAATTGTAAAAGGTATTAAGAATAGGTAATAATTATCCAAATTAGCAATTAAAATTTAGGTTAATATTGAGAACAGAAATTAAATTTTTATTAGATAAATATGAAAAGAATAGAAGTTGAACAAAGAACTATTTTTGTGGGTTTAGCTGGTAGTCATGGTTATGGTTTAAATCGTCCAGAATCAGATTATGATTATCGAGGTGTATTTATTGCTCCTAAACGCTATTATTTAGGATTTGATAGTATTGAACAAAAGGATTCGGGTTGGGATGAACCGGGGATATTTCCGTTTATAGATGGTAATGAAGATACTGTTATTTATGAATTAAGGAAGGTTATCCACTTATTGGCTGGTGCAAATCCCAATGTTTTAGAATTGCTTTGGTTAACAAATTATCCTTTTTTAACCAATGTCGGACAACATCTAATTAATCACCGCAATTTATTTTTAAGTAAGAAGGTAAAACATACTTATTCTGGTTATGCTTTTGCTCAAATTAAGAAAATGGAAACTCATCGAAAATGGTTGTTAAATCCACCGACTAAAAAACCTCTTCCTTCGGATTTTGATATTACCGATGAAGTTCCTTTAAGTAAAGATGAGTTAAATGCTTTCTTGGAATATCTTTATCTTTTAATTAGGGGGAAAATTGAATTTCTAGAAGAATCAGAACAATTATATAAATTGCTGACTGCGGATATTGATTTTAAAGGTGTTTTGAAACAATACACTTTAGCTGATGAAGCTTTAGCATATACCCAAAATCTCACTCATGGGCGTAAAGATTTTATTCGCCTTTTGCAAAAAAGTCAAAGTTATCAAATTGCTTTAAGAGAATGGAAGGCTTACATATCTTGGCAGAAAAATAGAAATCTTGCTAGAGCGGAAATGGAAAAAAAATCAGGTTATGATTTAAAACATGGAATGCACTGTATTAGATTGCTGCGGAGTGGTTTGGAAATTTTGCAGCGGGGAGAAGTAACTGTAGATAGAAATTTAGCTGGTGATATTGATGATTTAAAGGCTATTTTGCGAGGTGATTATAGTTATGAAGAGTTGATGAAAATGGCAGAAGATTTGGTTGCTCAAATGGATGTTTTTTATGAACAATCGAGTTTACCACATCGTCCAGATTTGGAAAAAATTAATGATTTGTGTATGGAATTAGTAGAAATGCAAGGTTGGGTTGAATGAAGTGAAACGTAACATTAGGAGTAGGAGAGTAAGGGGTATTGGGTTTTGTTCCTTAACTCAACCTTGTATCTTAGAGGTATGTTAAAGGAAGTTGGTAGAACCGACTTTATTAACTATTTTAATCAAATAATGGCTAAACCTTTTATAGCGGTTATTGGTTGAGTGAAATACAAGAACCCCACCCCCAACCCCCTCCCCGCAAGCGAAGAGGGAGCTTATGGCTGTATCTCATTCAAGTGCATACCGCTATAGGTGGACATACACAGGTAAAGTTTTGGCTATTTAATTGTTATCTTATTTACGCCGCAGCGTACTAGCAAATAATGATAGAGCCTACAAAATCTTTTCATATTGATCATCTGTTCGTACAGATTTACGCTTCCGAAGCGGAAATGGTGGAAAATGTGTCTAAAATTACCCATCAATATCTAGAAAATCTGCTTCAAACACAGGATACAGTTGCAATTTTATTAGCTACAGGAAATTCTCAAATTCGATTTTTAGATGCTTTAATTGCTTTGGGGGGAATAGATTGGTCACGCATAATTTTATTTCATTTAGATGAATATTTGGGAATTACATCCGATCATCCTGCAAGTTTTCGTCGTTATTTACGAGAACGAGTAGAAGAAAAGGTATATCCTCGAAGATTTTATTATATAGCAGGGGATACATTACAACCAATAGCTGAGTGCGATCGCTATACTCAACTTTTAGAAAATCAACCTATAGACCTATGTTGTTTAGGTATTGGTGAAAATGGCCATTTAGCATTTAATGATCCAGCAGTCGCAGATTTTCAAGATCCTGCTAAAGTGAAACTTGTTAAACTCGATGATGTTAACCGTCAGCAACAAGTAAATACAGGATATTTTGCCAAGTTAGCAGATGTTCCCCAATACGCATTTACTGTGACTATTCCCATGATTTGTACGGCTAAAAAAATAATTTGTTTAGCACCAGCAATGAGAAAAGCTGAAGTAGTTAAAACCCTCTTGACAGGAGATATTACTACTAACTGTCCAGCTTCTATTTTACGTCAAAAACCCCAATCTATCTTATTTTTAGATATTCATTCCGCGAGTTTATTATCTTATTAAATAACCAATAGCAAGATCCCCGACTGTTTAAAAAATCGGGGATCTGAATCAATCATGCTGCATTAAATGACCATCTTCCATATTAATGATTCTGTCAGCAATATCTAAAATTCGGTTATCGTGGGTAACAATTAAAATAGTACAATTCTGTTCTTTTGCTAATTGCTGCATTAAATTAACCACATCTCTTCCTGATTTACTATCTAAAGCGGCTGTAGGTTCATCAGCTAATACTAACTTAGGATGACTCACCAAAGCGCGAGCAATGGCTACCCGTTGCTTTTGTCCCCCGGAAAGATCAGAGGGGTAATAATTAATTCTATCTGCCAATTTCACAGCAGAAAGCATTGTTTCTGATTGGATATAGGATTCCCATTGAGAAATATTGTCTTGTAATTCTAAAGACATTTGAACATTTTGTATAGCTGTTAGGAAATCTAGTAAGTTATGGGCTTGAAAAATATAGCCAATTTTTCGACGGACTTGAACTAATTCTTCATTACTAGCACCTAATAATTCCTGTTCATTAAATTTTAAACTTCCCTCTTGTACAGAACGCAAACCACCAATTAATGTTAATAACGTAGTTTTTCCTGAACCAGAAGGTCCAGTCATAATCACAATTTCTCCAGCTTTGATAGTTAAATTAATATCAAACAAAGTTTGAGTAACTAATTTACCATGACCAAAGTAATGATTAAGATTTGCGATTTCCAAAATATTGCTGTTAGGTAAATATTGCATCATTGGGTAATTAAATTTGTAGGTTGGGTTGACGAGAGGAAACCCAACATGATTATATGATTCAAATTTTGTTGGGTTATGCTATCGCTTAACCCAACTTACAATTTGAGATATAGGAATCATAAATGATATTTGAAAAATTTTAAGTAGGGTGG
>JANMGZ010000646.1:0-8765 GCA_031374905.1 Dolichospermum sp. OTE_70_metabat_362_sub | reverse complement strand
TGCTCAAGTAAGTCTTGTTTTTGGACAATCATGGCGGAGAAAATCACCATATCTGCCCATGCCCATTCTTCCTCAGTGGCAGCGCGAATGTTACGATCTACAAGCTTAAATTCCCACTCTTGGGGCAAAATTGCGGCTACCGTCACCAAACCCAGCGGTGGTAACAATACCTTTCTGTCAACTAGTGCCAGAATTTTCTCATAAGACCAAAATGTGCTTGGAAATATTGGATAAACTAGCAAAACACGCATAGTATCACCCCTCACGATTTATTTGTGATCTAACTGTAACCAAAATTCAGACTATTTGACTTTTTTCTCAATTTGCCTGTTGTATATGAGAATGGGGAAACTGTCAGAATCAGGATGTCCAGGATTTAAGGATTTACAGGATGAAGACTGGGAACAATTAAAAAATACAAATAGTTTTGAGCTTATTCTACTCATGCAGTCTGGTCAATTAGCATCTACTCTAAGCGTTACAATTTACAAAGCGCCACAAAAAGGTAAAGGTCAAAAATTATTACAGGAAGGCTTTCAAGTCGTTGATTTTCCCTATAATCCCCCCTACCTTGATGGAAATTGCTACTTTGCAGGATCAAATGACAGAAGCATTGCTGAGGAGTTCAACGAGAGCTATCAAGAGGGGATTATTGAGGTATTAATTGATCAGGCAAGCTACGAGCAGTATTTCAAATCTTTTGAGTGTCGTTATGATGAAAAAGATGGTTGTGAGCGAATTGAGGTGGTTGTTCCTCAAAGTTTGTTTCCCATCCTTAACCAATTTCCACGAGTCCTTAAATTACGGTGAATATTATGGATAGTACAACTTGGGAAAATATTAAATCTAAGTATAAACTAGGTCAGTTTGTACAGGGCAAAGTTGAGTTTCAGGCACCCTTTGGCGTTTTTGTCAACATTGATGAATCTTTAGTCAAAGGGTTGATCAAAATCCCTGACTTTTTAGATGAAGGAGGCATGAGTCAAGAAATGTATCCAGAAATTGGTACAACTATAGGCGCGGTTGTAGTTGGATATAACGAGAGTAATTGCCGCGAGGTGTATTTAAGTGCAAAACCTAGTGTACTGCATAAAGCTCTTGTGCCTTTGAAGATTCCTGCTTTAACTAGCTAAAGCTAATTGACTTTTTTCTCAATTTGCCTGTTGTATGTAAAAATGGAGAAAGAATTGTAATTACCCAAGATTTAGATTTTTCGATGTTGATAGCTGTTGGCAAGTATAATCAACCAAGTTTGGTTACATTGCGGTTATCTTCTGCAAAACCTGATGTGATTACACAAAGATTGTTGGATATTGACGATATACAGAGATTTTATTGATATTGTCCAGTTATTATGGTATATGTGGTTGAAATGTTTTGGATTGTTTCACTACTCTAAGTTTTGAAAGATCCTAGTTAATAATTTCCGCAATTATAAAATAATCTTAAGAGGCAGGATGGAGTGGAATTTTATACTTTTTGTATCGCTGTTTTTGGGGCTATTGAGCGGGATATATATTTATATTATACGTATTGCTGAAGCACTAGAGAGCCTTGATAGGACACTAGGGAGCATTAATGGAACACTAGGGAGCATTAATCGTCAACTTGATAAATCTGATCGATACTGAACTCGTTGAGTGTTAGAGGCGCAGACTAACCAAATCTATTGATAAACTAGAAAAACATCAGACTATCTGAGCAACTTTTCTTATGTTTGCTGAAACCTCCTCACGCTATGTAACACGCAATCCTGAAATTTTAGGTGGAGAGCCAATTATTACAGGAACTCGTACATCTATCCGCGCTATTGTTGGTTTATGGCGATTAGGAATTATGCCAGAAGAAATCCCTAATCATTTACCGCATTTAACACTAGCACAAGTATTTGATGCCTTGAGTTTTTATCTAGATCATCAAGCAGAAATCAATGATTATATTGAACGAAATCAAGTACCGAATGAATTGGTACATCCTGCTGTGAAAGCTACATACAAAGATCATCCCCTTGCTAAATTTACAGGAATTTTAAGTGATGCAGAAGCAGCAGAAATAAAACAGTCAATTGCTGAATTTCGGCGGGTAGATACAAATGAGTAGTAAAATTGCTTTTAATACTTCCCAATTTCAAATATTCATACAATTAATAACTATGGATTGGCAATCTCGAATTACCATTGACCCAAACATCTTAGTCGGCAAACCTATTATCAAAGGAACACGACTAGCTGTAGAATTCATCATCGATCTTCTGTCCCAAGGCTGGAGTAATGACGAAATTTTGCGTAATTATCCAGGTATTACCCTTGCAGACATTCAAGCCTGTCTTGCCTATGCTAGTGCTTCTCTAAAATCCGAAAAAATCTACGCTATTCCTGCCTAATTCATGCGTTTCCTTGCTAACGAAAACTTCCCCCTTGATGCTGTTGAAGCTTTGAGAAAAAACGGACATGATGTAGCTTGGATTAGAATAGATTCACCTGGTATTTCTGATCCTCAAGTATTAAGTCGCGCTCAAGCAGAAAACCGTATTCTTTTAACCTTTGATAAAGACTTTGGAGAATTGGCTTTTCGTTCACAGTTACCTGCTACAACTGGCATCATTTTATTTCGGATTAAAGCACCATCTAGCGCAGTAGTAGCTGAAAAAGTAGTGAAAGCGATCGCTCTGCGTGATGATTGGTATGGGCATTTTAGCGTTGTTGAAGATGACAAAGTGAGAATGAGGAATATTGAAAAATAAGGGGATATAGAAGGATTAAATAAATCCACCGAAATAATTAAACAAGGGCGTTTGCCCGCTTGTTCATGTCCGCGCACAGGGTTAAGGTCTACTAGCCATATCTCTCCTAAGAGCGATTTTTGCCACTAACCTTCAACCCCGTCCGCTATAGTTTGCTCCCATAACTGTCTCTCAGAAACCTCCTCTTGCCACAGTGTTTCATTCTGCCTTAAAACAGTGAAAGCTTCATTGGCTCGTGTCAGAAACAAAGACCTGCGATAATTCTCAATAGCTCGATCTAAAATTGATTGAATTGTCTCACCAGAGTCCTCCACCATCGTTAGCAGAGTTTTGTGTGTAGTTTCACTGATACTAACTTTTAGCTCAGGCATGACTTATTCCCATAGCTCACTGACATTATTATAGCATTTCCGAGGGCGATGGCATGAGATAAACTGGAGGAGTGCGATTCCCACTTATTATGCTTTGAAGGTTTCAATATATGACAAACCGTGAGCAATTAATCCAAGAACTCGAAAAAACTCCTGATGATATTGTGCAACTTTTACTAGATTATTTACATCGTGTGAAAGCTACACGGAAAGATCATCCCCTGGCAAAGTTTGCAGGTATTTTAAGCGACGCAGAAGCAGCAGAGCTAAAACAGTCAATTGCTGAATATCAGTAAACAATCTATTTCCAAAAATATTACATATTTTGATATCTCCACATAGTAGAAACAGCCTCTAAATCCACCCCCTTCATATCACCTTCCGCCGTATTTTTAAACAACACCGTAAAAGCACCAGCACCCAATTTATATTGAGGAAACATCCGATAACAAGGAATGCTAGTTAAATGAGATTGATAAGCAGATAAATGATCAACTTCCACTGCTTGAAAATGCGGAAACCGTTCTAAAAACCATTCACAAACCTGCTCATTTTCTTCAGGCGAATAAGTGCAAGTCATATAAGCTAAATAACCTTGAGGGGCAACAACTTGAGCAGAATTAGCAATAATGCGTTTTTGACGATTGGCACTTTTATTAATTGAAGTTGAGTGAAAACATCCCGGTGCTTTCTCATTCTTAGCTAATAAAGATTGCCCCGTGCAAGGGGCATCAACTATCACTAAATTACTGCAAGCTGGCAACAATTCTGCAAAAATACTAGAATCTCTATTTACTACCCCACTGGGTTTAATTTGGCAACGTTTGAAATTAGAAATTAACATTCCCAACCGCTTGCCAATCACTTCATTACTAATTAATAAATCAGGTTTCAAAGCCCTCCAAGCAAACACACTTTTACCGCCAGGGGCAGCACACATATCAAAAACTACAGATATTGATTCAGGAATTGCCAACAAAACCGAAGCCGAAAAAACCGAAGAAAAATCTAAACAATAAAAAGATCCTTGTTCATGGAGAGAATGCTTACCAGGTTTTTCACCCAAGGATAAACGGTCTACAAATTGCGGCTGCCAATGTGTTGGAGTTTGCACTTGAAAAGGCGAAATATCTGGTTTATCTTGACACCAAAGAATACAAGGTGCAAAAGGTTGGGGATGAACTAAAGCATCTATAAACTTTGTTTGTTCATCTACATTTGTAAATAACCGCCGGGTAACTTTAAGCAATAAATTAGAAGGTTTTTCCATATTAATTTCTACAAAATTAAATCAGAAGAGAAACTGTTACATGAGAACAATGCAATCAATATATTTGGCTGCATACTAAAAAAACAATGACCAATATATTAAGCATTCAGCCGTCAGCCATCAGCTATTAGCTTTCAAAGCTGAAATATAGGTAATTAAACCGTTGTAACTTAAAGGAAATCAACACTTCCTTGTTTTTGCTATTCCTCGTCTTGGCTGACTACTGATAGCTGAATGCTTACCCAAATTAGGATTTTAGATTTGGTATCACACTTATGTACCGGAGAGGTCATGATATTTAACAATTTTCAGCAAAAACTACGCCAAGAATCACAACGTTGGCGAGATGAAGGAATTATTAGTTCTTCTCAGTATGACCAAATAGCCAAGCGGCATCAACTTAATAACCTAGAAGAATCTGCCCGTGATGCTTTTGGTGTCATTGCCATAGTCATAGGTGGCTTACTTTTAGGATTAGGTTTAATGACCTTAGTAGGCGCAAATTGGCAGGGTTGGTCACGGGACGTTAAGTTTATCTTATTAATGAGTTTGTTTCTCTCCACAGCCATTACAGGTTTTTTAACCTGGAGAGAACCAACAATGACCAAAAATCAAGGTAAAAAATCTCAAAAGGGTAAAAGGGTACTCGGAGAAGCATTGTTAATTCTTAGTGCTTTCGTTTTAGGGGCAACCCTCATGTTAATGGGGCAAATATTCAATATTAGCGGTTCAGCTTCCGAGTTATTTTTAGCGTGGGGGTTTGGAGTGTTAGTCATGGCTTATAGTCTTTCCCTCAATTCCTTGGGAATTATGGCCATTGTTCTCATTCAAATCGGTTATTGGATAGGAATTGGAAATTTGGGGTCTGAATCTGGAGAAGTGACTTGGGCGCGGTTAGCTGTGCGCCATATGCCCTTAATCTCATGGTTACTGTTTGTACCCTTAGCTTATATTTGCAGATCCCGGTGGATTTTTGGACTGGGAATTGTGGCGTTTATTGTATCTTTGCAATATAACCTCAGACCTTTGCCATTATTAACATTTTCTGATGTGGTTTCTTGGATAGCTTCTTTTGCTTTAGTCCTACCACCTGCCTTACTTTGGAGTTATGACGATTTACTTTTTCCCACAGTCAACTACAGATTATTTCAACCCCTAGCCCGCAATTTAGGCTTGATCTGTTTTGGTGTGGTTTTTTATCTTTTGTCTTTCCGTTCGCAATGGGAGTCTGTAGATTCTAGTGGAGTTTTATCATTACTCAACCCTTACAATCAAACAAACAATTTATCGAATGTATTGCCATCTTTACCAATTATTGATTTAGGGATTTTCAGTGGTTTAGCTGTATTGCAATGGTTGTTTCTAATTCGTCAAAGTAATAGTCCACTGAGACGAGAAGCATTTTTCAAGATTGGCATTATTACTACTTTTTTGGGGTTCATTCTGATTACTCCTTTTTGGCATCAAGCTATCACTCAAATTACTGAGCTAGGAATTTTTATCTTCAATGTTTTGTTAGCAATATTAGCCTGGGGGCTAGTTCAAGAAGGGCTAAAATTACGGAAAAGAACTTATTTTTGGTGTGGTATGCTATTATTTACACTGCAAATTATTAGCCGTGTTTTAGAGTACAATACTGATGTTCTTTTCCGGGCTTTAGTCTTTGGTATTTGTGGTTATTCTCTCATTGCAGCCGGACTTTGGTTTGAAAGTCGCTTTACTAAATCTAAAAGTAGTAATAGTAGTGGCAGTGGTGGCAGTGGTGGCAGCGGTAACAGCGGCGGCAGTGGTGGCAGTGGTAATAGCGGCAATAGCGGTAATAGCGGTAATAGCGGCAATAGCGGCAATAGCGGTAACAGCAGTAACAGCAGTAACAGTAGTAACACCAGTAACAGCGGTAACAGTAGTAACACCAGTAACAGCAGTAACAGCAGTAACAGCGGTAACAGCGGTAACAGCAGTAATAGCGGTAACAGCGGCAATAGCGGTAACAGCAGTAATAGCGGCAATAGCGGTAACACCGGCAATAGCAGAGGTGATAACAAAGGTGATTATAGGATTGGTAGTGGAGGCAATAGCGATAATAGAGGTGATAACAAAGGTGATTATAGGAGTAGTAGTGGAGGCAATAGCGGTAATAGAGGTGATAGCAGAGGTGATTATAGACGTGATGGCAGAGATGATAACAGAAACGATTATAGGGGTGATGACAAAGGCGATTATAGGAGTAGAAAATAGTCGTTGTTGATAGTCTGCATGGCTTATACCTTTGCCCTTAGCACGCTTCGCATTAATGAAGTTTCTTTGCAGGATGACGGGATCTTTCAGAGAGATAGCGCCAGACAAACTCATACTTTCATTCACCAACGCCTCGAACTAAAACTAAGACATATTCATAAATCTCTGCGGACAAATTCCTATCAATAATTTAGAAATAATGGGAAAAATATTTTTTCCTATTATCTATTACCAATTCCTAAATTAATCTCATGAAAAATGACTTCCCTGAATCAAAAAAAACCTCGACTTCAGAAATGGAATTTTCCGAAAAATTTACCTTTCGGGATTATCTCATTGCTACAGAACAGAAAGCAAATAAACCTTTACCTATTTGGCGATTAATTGCCCCTTTATTGCTTCAAGTAGGTTTAATTTTGACTGTACCTTCCCAAGCCATGTATACAGACGTAACTGGTAAAACAGTCATTTTGCAAACTGTACCTATAAATTCTAATGATGTCGTCCGGGGTTCTTCATTGAATTTGGATTATAATATTTCCCGTCCCGAAACTTTGAGAAGATTACCCGGTTGGAATGATTGGTTGCGAAAAAATTCCTTCAGAGGTAGACAAATTTCCCAAGGAAGTACCTTATACCTAATTTTGCAAGAACGACAATCTTTTGATAGGAATGAACTCCAGTCTTGGAAACCTATCCGGGTAAGTGGTAATCGTCCTGTTTATTTATCTAATAATCAGGCAACTTTAAAAGGCAACTATCAAGACGGATTAATTAATTATGGTTTGCAAAACTATTTCATTCCTGAAGAGCAAAGACAGCAGATTAATGAAGATATTTCCCAAATTCAGGAAAACAGAAATGGGAGAAGACAACCATTATTAGTTAGGGTAAAAGTAGATCCTCAAGGTAATGCTGTGCCTACGGGTTTATCTATTAGAGATTCCTCGGGTGAGCGTGGCTATCGGAATTATCGTTTTCAGTAATATTATAATTGAGGGCGGGTAAACCCCGCCCCTACACACCGATGAGATTCTTTGAACAGATCACAACTTTGAGCATTAGCTTTGATCTAAACGCAGCACAGCCATAAAAGCCTCCTGGGGTACGTCCACAGTCCCCACAGCCTTCATCCGTTTTTTACCTTTAGCTTGCTTCTGCAAAAGTTTCTTTTTCCGGCTGATGTCGCCACCGTAGCACTTAGCGAGGACATCTTTTCGCATCGCTGGGATACTTTCACTAGCGATAACTTTCGCGCCAATAGCAGCTTGAATGGGGACTTTAAATTGATGACGGGGAATTAGTTCTTTGAGTTTTTCCGCCATGGCTCTACCAACATTGTAAGCCTTATCCCTATGGACGATCATCGCTAAGGAATCCACTGGATCACCGTTAATCATAATATCCAATTTCACCAACGGATTTTCCCGGTAGCCAATCAGATGATATTCCATACTGGCGTAACCGCGAGAACGGGATTTCATTTGATCAAAAAAGTCGGTAACAACTTCAGCAAGGGGTAACTCATAAGTTAATGTAGTCCGTCCTTGGGTGAGATATTTCATATCTTTAAAAATCCCTCGACGGTTTTGCGACAACTCCATTAAAGAACCAACGTAGATTTCTGGAGTAATCATTTCTACTTTGACATAGGGTTCTTCAATTCTGTCGCGCTCATTTGGTCCAGGTAAGCGGCTAGGATTATCAATGTACAGTTCTTCACCTTTAATGGTGACGACTTTATAAACCACCGAGGGGGCGGTAATGATTAAATCCAGGTTATACTCACGCTCTAAGCGTTCCTGGACGATTTCCATGTGCAGCAATCCCAAAAACCCGCAACGGAAACCAAAACCCATTGCACTAGAAGTTTCTGGTTCATACTGTAATGCAGCATCATTAAGTTCCAGTTTTTCTAAAGCTTCCCGCAAGTCTTCAAACTGATCTGCGTCTATGGGGAACATCCCACAAAATACCATGGGGTTAGCTTCAGCATAACCAGGTAAAGCTTCTGTAGCTTTGTTTTTGCACAGGGTAATGGTATCTCCTACCCTAGCATCAGCTACGGCTTTAATGGCTGCGGCAAAATAACCTACTTCCCCAGCATGAAGTTCTTCAACTGGCTTTTGAGTGGGACAAAGAA
>JANMGZ010000635.1:0-9968 GCA_031374905.1 Dolichospermum sp. OTE_70_metabat_362_sub | reverse complement strand
TCCTTCTTCTTCTACGAAACCCTCTGGAAACTGAGCCAAGAAAACCCCCAACAACGCCAACAAGTATGGCAAAAAATCTTCCCCACACCCACAAACTACCCCAACCTATTAGCAAATTGGAAACCTTTAATAATTGACAATTGACAATTGACAATGAAAATCTGGCGTTGCTGAGTTGAAATTAGCTTTCAGCAACGCCGAAATTCCTAACTACCGATACCCAAACGCCCAGCCAAAGCCGGAGTTAAAGGTAAAAGAGTAGCAATCATCAAAAACAGAGCCAAAAGGCATAAAGCCGCCCTAGCATCATCTGGTTCACTAATTTCATTCAAACTAGGACGTTCTAAATCCCGTTGTAAAAACAAAATCACAATTGCCCAATACATTGCTAAAGGATTACCTAATGATACGATAGCTAGTAAAACTATCGTGGCAAAAGTGGTTCTCCCCGCGGTCTTGCGACCATAAATTGCTTGGACAATTCGTCCCCCGTCTAATTGTCCAGCGGGCATTAAATTCAACGCAGTAATTACTAATCCTAACCAACCAATAATCACCAAAGGGTGAATATTCACCAACGGAGACTGTAAAGCCGAACCAAGAACAACCCGTGCTAAACTACCGACTAAAATTGAACCTTGGAAAAACTGATTGGGTAATTGAAACAAACTGCCTGGGTGGGAAAGTAACAACCCTATCACCAGTAATAATAAAGAAGTAATCCCCCCAAAAGCTGGCCCTGCCAAAGCAATATCAAATAAAGCATTACGGCTAGGGACAAGGGATTCAAACCTAGTAATTGCTCCAAAAGAACCAATTTGTACTGCTGGTAAAAAGAACGGCCAACTTAACTTGACTTGGTGACGACGCGCTAATAGCCAATGTCCGATTTCGTGAGAGATCAAAATTACCAATAAACCCAAAGCAATAGGTAAAGCTTCTGCAAAGCGTTCAGGGTTACTTAATAAATCGAAATTCTGTAATATACCCCCCACTTCTAAGCTGGTAGCGATAGTTGCTATCAACAAAATCACTGCAAAAGCTTTTTGTCCCAATTGGGTGCGCTGGGGGTCTGTGCGGCTAGGTAGAACAATCATTACAGGTTTACTGTCAGTATCTTCTACCAAAAACAACCGATATTTATCATCTAACCGTTCTTGCAAACTTTTCGTCAAGCGGTTGTGAACGGCTTCAGGTTCTCCACGCAAATTACCTTTAAAAACTACTCATTCTTGGTAGGGAATAGTTTCTGTGGCAAAAAATGTGTCAATGCCAAAAATGCCTCTAATTAGGCTTAAATCTGCTTCAGGTATGGGAGTTGGTGCTAATGGCAGTTCTGATATTACAACTTGACTATCTTTATCACCTACGCTTGCAGTTTGGGCAGCAAGTCTATCTGTTGCCCGTTGTTTGAGAATAGCATCTTGTCCTGCGTCCCGTAATTTTCTGCCCAAGAAAATATACAATCCAGCAGATGCTACCACTAAAAATAAGATACCAACGATATTGATATAAATGCCAGCGGCAAATAATCCAAAGTACAAAAGCCAGGGAGTCATTAAGACGACAGATTGTAACCAGGCTAAGATGCCTAGTTTACCAAAAGGTCTGGCGCGATAAAAGCCCCAGCCTAAAATGCCGGACGCTATCAGCACAATGGCTGCAATTATAGGAGTTTCCGATGAAGTCAACATCTCTAAACCTTTGCTATTGAGACCGAAGCTAGTACCGCAGTGCGGAATTAAAAATTAAAAATTAAACCTTAAAAAAGCAGATTACACAAGCTTTTGTCAAATTTTTAATGGTTAGTTGACTTACGCCTTTGTGTACTAGAACAAGTCTGTTTTTCTATATATTTTACCATTTTTGAGGATAAAATCCACAAATAAGTTTATTTGTCTTCTGCCTAAATTGCGCTATGTTGTGGTGACACTACACGCAGTTATCAAGCTTTGATATATCATTTTGCCAATTCAGCACAAAAGGAAGGTGTTAAAGTTCTGATGCTGTTTCTGGGGCAATAATTTCCCCAGAACCCAATTTTAAGATTATGTCTTGATCCGTAACTAGGTCTTTGAGTTCTTTAACTTGTAAATTCATTTTTTCGCAAGCTTGGCGTAATTCTTGAGTAAATGTATGAATATCATCCCCATAACCACATTGATAAGCAGTGGTTTCTATTCCTTGGTTAGCATTTGCTCTGGCACAATTTACTAATTCTGTATCATGTAATGGTTGCGGAGATACCATAATGAGATTTTTTAGTATTTATCTATTTCCATTTGGTGATTATATTAGTTATTAATTATTTATTCATCTCTCTCTAGTATTATAGATCCCCGACTTCTTAAAGAAGTCGGGGATCTGCAAGTTACAAAAAGATATATTAACAATCTCTATCCGCACTCTTCCTGGGGATGTATATTAGATAGTAAAGTGGGATAGAAAGTGATATGGGACGGGGATATGGTGACACTAAATATTGATGATTTACAGGAAGTTGATAAATTTCGTAACTTACAATTAACTTTACGCGATCGCTGGAAAACTATTGAGTTATTTGATAATAGCGAAGCGGATATTTTAATTATTCCGTCTTTGAGTATAGATCAACGGGAATTGCTGAAAGTAGAAGGATGTGAGCATTATGAGGAAAGATTACTTTTTTCATTAATGCGGTTACGAAATCCCCGCACTAGATTAATTTATGTGACATCAATGCCCCTACATCCCAGCATTATTGACTATTATCTGCAATTACTTCCGGGTATTCCTTTTTCTCATGCTCGTCATCGGTTATTGTTACTTTCTACTTATGATGCTTCTTTAAAACCCCTAAGTCAAAAAATATTAGAACGTCCTCGGTTATTGGAAAGAATTCACAAGGCTTTGCGGTTAGATAAAGCTTTTATGGTTTGTTATAATTCCACTTTTTGGGAAGCCGAATTATCTTTAAAATTGGGCGTACCTTTATATGCGGCTGCACCAGATTTACAAATTTGGGGAACAAAGAGTGGGAGTAGACAAATTTTTCAAGAAAGTGCTGTACCGCTTCCAGATGGTAGCGAGTTAGTTAGGAGTTCGGAAGATTTAGCAAATGCTGCAGCTGATTTGTGGGAACGTCAACCGACATTACAAAGAATGGTAATTAAGTTAAATGAAGGTTTTTCAGGAGAAGGAAATGCACTATTAGATTTAAGACAAATAAGGGATTTTGCACCGGGAAAAGCTGATCATATTCATAGGGTAGCAGCTATTAGCGATCGCTTCCCACATTTACGGTTTCAATCCTCACAAGAAACTTGGGCAAATTTTTCTCAACGCATTCCTGAATTGGGGGCAATTGTCGAAGCTTTTATCGAAGGAGAAATTAAACATTCTCCCAGTGTTCAAGGCAGAATTACACCCAATGGAGAGGTAGAAATTCTTTCTACCCATGACCAAATTTTAGGCGGACCAGACGGACAAATTTATATAGGTTGTCGTTTTCCTGCGGATGAAAACTATCGCTGTGAATTACAGGAATTAGGTTTAAGAGTTGGCAAAAAATTAGCCCAAAAAGGGGCTTTAGAAAGATTTGCAGTTGATTTTGTAACTGTTGACGAAGGTAATGGTAAATGGGATATTCAAGCTATTGAAATTAATCTCCGCAAAGGGGGAACAACTCACCCATTTATGACTTTAAAACTCCTAACTAATGGTCGTTATGATTTATCCACGGGGTTATTTTATAGTCAACAAGGCAGACCTAAATATTATATTGCTACAGACAATTTACAAAAATCTAGTTATCAGGGATTATTACCTAATGACTTAATGGATATTATTGCCCACCATAGACTACATTTTGACAGTGGCACAGAAACAGGTACAGTATTTCACCTCATGGGTTGTCTTTCCCAGTTTGGAAAATTAGGATTAACAAGTATTGGTGATTCACCCCAAGAAGCAGAAGACATTTATCACAAAGTTATTGAGGTTCTTGATCAAGAAACCAGCGGTAATCTTGTTAATCATACTATCTTTTCTGATTATAATTTTCCTATGACTGGGGATGGATATAGTTGTTAAGTTGTTAATAAAAATATTTTATTCAAGTGTATACCGCTATAAATCCTTTTTAAATAATCTTTGAGTAGAATCCAGGAAATAGGAATTGAGTGACCTATTCCCGATTCTCTATTCAATCTTGAAATTAACAGGTAGCCGCGTATAAATTCCTTGAGGATCATTCATTGTTTGCAAAATCTTGATTTGCTGTTGTAATTTTCCTAACTCATTTATTAAAGGATTATAATTTTCAGTTGCAGCTTTTTCGATACCTAATTTGGCTTTTGTTTCATCTAACTTTTTCCCAAAAAACCGTTCTGTAAAGGTACTCACCTGGGGATATTCTTGTAATTCCCAATTAGTACCTAATTTTGCTTGTTTAGCTGCATATTCAATAGCTACATTTAAACCACCAATTTCATCAACTAAACCGATTTGTTTGGCCGCTGTCCCTGACCAAACTCGTCCTTGGGCAATTTCTGCTACTTTTGCAGTTGGTAATTTTCGTCCTTGAGAAACTTTTTGCAAAAATAGATTATAAATACGGTTAACGCTGCGTTGATAAACTGCTAATTCTTGAGGTGATTTAGGACGGGAAATGGTTTGTTGATCTGCATATTGAGCCGTTTTTACAGAATCCCAAGTTATGCCATTATTATTAGCCAATTTTTGACCATTAAATAATACGCCAAAGACACCAATAGAACCTGTAATTGTATTAGCTTGGGCAAAAATGCGGTTAGAATCGCTCGCAATCCAATAACCACCAGAAGCAGCTACATCTCCCATGGAAACAATCACGGGTTTAACTTGACGAGTTAATTTAATTTCTCGCTGCATGATTTCGGCTGCGGTAGCACTACCACCAGGACTATTAATTCTTAAAACTACGGCTTTGATTTGATCATTTTGCCTAATTTTTGAGAATGTTTTCGCAAATTTATCCCCTCCTACTTGTCCTTCATCACCGCTACCATTAACTATTTCTCCTTCTGCATAAACAATGGCAATTTTATTGTCTGCATTTAAAGATTTGCTAGGAACTTCTGCATAATTACCCAAAGTAATTTTTGTGAATGTTTTATCTTTTTTATTCTTACCAGTTAATTTTTTCAATTCAGTAAATACTTGATCTTGATAAGCAATTGTGTCTACTAAACCATTAGATTTAGCTTCTGTGGCTTCTAAATTTGCTTGACTATTAGCTATATCTTGTAACTTCTGTGGTAGAATTTTTCGGCTTATACCCACAGATTTACGCCATTCTCCCCAAACATCATCTAATAGTTTTTGTATTTGTTCCCGGTTTTCTGGGCTGAGTTTGTTGAGAATTAACGGTTCTACTGCTCCTTTAAATTTCCCCACTCGCACAATCTGCACCCCAATACCGTATTTTTCAAATGCTCCTGCTAAGAACATTGGTTGTGAACTTAAACCGTTTATTTCCATTGCTCCCATCGGATTAACCACGATTTGATTCGCTACGGAACTTAGATAATATTCTCGTTCACTCCAATCTGGACTATAAGCAATAATTTTCTTACCAGTTTTGCGGAATTTTTCTAAAGCTTGGCGAATTTCCTTTAATGAAGCATAGCCAACTTCACTATTAGCATTATTCCCATCTATATAAATACCCACAATACGTTTATCAATTGCTGCATTGTTTATAGATTCTACAACTTTGCGGAGTGTCATACTATTTTCTTCAACACCGCTAAAAGTTTTTTGCAATAATTGACTGGGATTAGCTTCGCTATCGGTGATTTTCATAGACAAGTCAAAAACTAACACTGACTTATCTTTAACTGCTGGCGCTGAATTTTGAGAACTAGCAATCGCAACTAATAGTAACAAGAATCCCAATGTACTAACTCCAGAAAAAATTGTCAGTCCCAGTAAACTGCCAATTAAACTTGCAAATGTTTGTTTAAGAAAATTAGTCATTAGTTATTTATAAGTCAGTTGTTCGTTGTCCGTTGTCAATTGTCAATTGTCAATTATTAATTGTAAACTCTGAGATTGCTGTAATTTATACAAGCTGCTATTAGCAGTGCAAAATAAGACAGTGGTAATTTCGGCAATTAGTACCTCTGTTAATTCTACTACAGCCGCTTCTGATACCGCTGCTGCCTTCAGGAAAGGCATTGCTAAACCAGCAATATCAGCCCCTAGAGCGATCGCTTTAGCGACATCTAAACCATTGCGTAAGCCCCCAGAAGCAATTAATGGAATATCAGGATAATGCTCCCGAATACTGGTAATACAATCGGCTGTAGGTATACCCCAATCCCCAAATGTTTGCCCCAAACGCCGCTGTAAGGAGGTTTCTGCCCGTTCGCTTTCTACCATTGCCCAAGACGTACCCCCCGCACCAGCCACGTCAATAGCTTGCACTCCAGCATCTATCAATTTTCCTGCCATTATCGCCGAAATCCCATTACCTACTTCCTTGGCAATGACGGGAACTGATAATTTGCTGCATAAATTCGATATTTTGTCAAGCAATCCCTTAAAATTAGTATCACCTCTGGGTTGAATGAACTCCTGCAACGGGTTAATGTGTAAAATCAAAGCATCAGCCTCAACCAGATCAATAATTCGCAAACATTCATCAATACCATATTGATAATTAAGCTGCACCGCGCCTAAGTTAGCAAAAAGGAGAATATTAGGCGCATATTTGCGAACAGCAAAAGTATCCGCAACTTGAGGTTTTTCGATAGCTACCCTTACAGATCCTACACCCATTGCTAATTTGTATTGTTGGGCAACTTCTGCTAACCGACGGTTAATAATTCTTGCTTGTTCTGTACCTCCAGTCATAGAGGAAATTAATAAAGGTGCATGGAGATGTTTTCCCAAAAAAGTCGTACTCACATCAATATCTTTACCATCAAGTTCTGGTAAACAAGCATGAGTAAAGCGATATTTTTCTAACCCAGTGGTGATTTCTGGAGATTGGACATTATCTTCTAAACAGATACGGATATGATCTGCTTTGCGATTTTGCGTTTCGGCTGGGGTGTTGCTAGAAGGGTTCACGGCTTATATATGGAATTATGTGAATATTTATATTTTGCACTAAGCCCTGGCACTTCAAACACGGAGAGTAATAGTTTGTGTATATACTCAAGCGTTGATATTCTACTTTTGCCTTCTTTCTGCTTCTGACTCCTGACTCCTGACTCCTGACTCCTGACTCCTCAAGTATTTTTCATATCCAAGCTGATCTAATTTAGCTTGCTTTTCTATGACCAGATCACATAAACTTTGGCGATAAGCTTGAACTTTTTCGAGTAATTCTGGTTGGTGGGTAGCGAGAATTTGCACGGCTAAAAGTCCAGCATTTTTGGCATTACCAATAGCGACGGTAGCGACAGGTATTCCTGCTGGCATTTGCACTATAGAATATAAAGAATCCACACCTTGTAAATTCCGAGTAGCCACAGGGACACCAATTACAGGTAAAGGAGTTAAAGATGCTACCATACCAGGAAGATGAGCCGCACCACCAGCGCCAGCGATAATTACCTTAATACCACGTTGATGTGCAGTTTGGGCATATTCAAACATCCGTTCTGGGGTACGATGGGCAGAGACGATAGCAACTTCAAATACAATACCAAATTCTTCACAAATAGCGATCGCATCTTTCATGGTAGGCAAATCAGAATCGCTACCCATGATAATACCAACTTCGAGACTCATATAATTTTAGATTTTAGATTTTGGATTTTGGATTAACAACTAACAACTGACAAAAGTAACACCCATGCTGGCAAATGTAGATATTATCAATGCAAAAGTCCCCGGTTATCAAGATTTACAAAGAATCCTAGTTAACCAAGAAGGCATAATTGAGGAAATTATGTCCATGAATACAGCATGGGAAAAAGTTACACCACAAGACTTACAAGTTTTAGATGTGGCTGGGGACTGGATTTCTTTGGGTGGTGTAGATTTACAAATCAATGGTGGACTAGGTTTAGCTTTCCCGGAACTAACAGCAGAAAACTCCTATATGCTACCAACCATCTCTTCTTTTTTATGGGAAGCAGGAGTTGATGGTTATTTACCAACCTTCGTCACCACCTCTATCGCCAATATTCAGCGATCGCTTGCTATTCTTGCTAATTATACCTCCAGTTCTCAAACCTCAGCCCAAATTCTCGGAGTCCATTTAGAAGGCCCATTTTTAAATTACTATAAACGCGGCGCACATCCAGCTGAATATCTTCTTCCTCTCACGATTGATCAAGTTAAACGGGTATTAGGAGACTATGCCCATCTTGTCAAAGTCATTACCCTTGCTCCAGAATTAGATACCACAGGGAAAGTGATCCCATATTTGCGTTCTTTGGGAATTACTGTGAGTTTGGGACATTCACAAGCGATCGCTACAGAAGCGCAACAAGCCTTTGCTCAAGGGGCAACAATGATAACGCACGCCTTCAACGCTATGCCACCCTTGCACCACCGCGAACCAGGGTTATTAGGTGCAGCCATGAACGATCCTAACGTTTTCTGTGCTTTTATTGCCGATGGACAGCACGTTGATCCGATGATATTAAAAATTCTTCTGCGTGCTAGTGAAGAGTTGTTTATAGTCAGTGATGCCCTTGCACCATTAGGATTACCTGATGGCATCTATCCTTGGGATAACCGCCAAATCGAAGTCATCAATGGTACAGCTAGACTACAAGATGGCACTTTAACGGGAACAACCCTACCATTATTAGTTGGAGTGCAAAATCTGGTTAAATGGGGAATTTGTGACGTAGAAACCGCCATTAGCCTAGCTACAGACGCACCTAGACAAGCTATTAATTTACCAAAATTTGCCGCCAATCAACCCGCCCATTTATTGCGGTGGAAATGGGATGAAATTGGTAAAGGACTCACCTGGAAACGGTTAATTGCCTGAATACCGAATATAATTACAAACGAATGCTAACAGAGATAGAGCGTATAGGTACATTTGCGTCTAGAGCATGAGAAAAAATGAGATCTAGATTATGCCACAATAGCGAAATTAGCTAACAGCATTAGGAGTTTTAGTTGTGGAGTCCCCCCAAAAAACGTTATACCAACCAGCCGCCATTGAGGAAAAATGGCAAAAAACATGGTTAGAACTTGGCTTAGACAAAACACCTCAAAATCAGAATAAGCCAAAATTTTACGCGCTTTCCATGTTCCCTTACCCATCCGGTAGCTTGCACATGGGTCATGTCCGTAACTATACAATTACAGATGTGATTGCCCGCCTCAAACGGATGCAAGGGTATCGGGTATTACATCCAATGGGTTGGGATGCTTTCGGATTACCCGCAGAAAACGCCGCCATTGATAGAGGTGTACCCCCTGCTAAATGGACATATCAAAATATCGACCAGATGCGGCAACAATTACAGCGTCTGGGTTTATCCTTAGATTGGGAAACTGAACTTGCTACCTGTTCCCCAGATTATTACAAATGGACGCAATGGATTTTTCTGCAATTTTTACAAGCTGGTTTAGCTTATCAAAGAGAAGCCGCAGTTAATTGGGACCCAATTGACCAAACTGTATTAGCAAACGAACAAGTTGATAATGAAGGACGTTCTTGGCGCAGTGGGGCAATAGTAGAACGTAAATTACTGCGTCAATGGTTTTTCAAGATTACCGACTACGCCGAAGAATTATTAAATGATTTAGATAAACTCACAGGTTGGCCGGAACGAGTTAAATTAATGCAAGCCAACTGGATAGGAAAATCCACAGGTGCATATTTAGAATTTCCTATTGTCGGGTTAGATGAAAAAGTTGGTGTTTATACTACCCGTCCCGATACCATTTATGGTGTGAGTTACGTTGTTTTAGCCCCAGAACACCCCTTAACTCAGGTTATTACCACATCAGAACAAAAAGCAGCGGTA
>JANMGZ010000626.1:0-32278 GCA_031374905.1 Dolichospermum sp. OTE_70_metabat_362_sub | reverse complement strand
CTAATTGTTGTTCAGCTTCAGTTTTAACTCTTAAAACACATTGACGGGCATAAACTAAGATAATATCTAGTAATTCTTGGGTAATGCGGGTAAGAGTAGCTTCAATATTATTCCATTCAAAGGATTTACTGTATGTTTTTTCTAATCTAATTAAAAAGACTTGAGTATTTTCAACTAGCAATTTTCGCTGTTTAGGATTGAGGAGTTGATAATTTTGGAGTTTTTGATAGGTTGTTTGCCATTGAATTTGATCAATTTTTGATAATACTATAGGAATTTGACTAAAGTTTTCTTGTAAAAAATAACTAAAATCATGTTTTTTACCTTTTCTATCGGTAAAGTTACCTTCAATTTCATAAGATATGGCTTTTGTTAATATTCCCCAATCGGGTAAACTGACTTGATAATTTTTAGGAACAATAGATAATTTTAATGTTTTAGCAAACATCAATAAACCTAATGGTAAATCTACCATAGTTTCTGTTAATAGCAAATCTGATTGTTGACATTCTTTTAATACTTGATACAAATTAGCATAAGCTGTAGATTTCCATTCAACAACAGCTTCAACAATATAATCAATTTCCCGTTTGCGGTTTTCCCAAATTTGAATTGTTGGTTGCAGATTGTTTTGGGTACTAATTTTTTGATGATCTGTTTCTAATTTCTGCAAAACTATAGAATGTTGTTGAAAATTATCAACTAATTTTGCTACTTCTGAAACAGCTAAAGCCAGATTATTAGCATCTTTAAATCCTAGCTTAAATTTAGAAAGATGAGTTATGATATTTTCTTGCAACCAAACCGCTAAACCAAATGCACCAAATTCTGGACGAACAAAACCAAGTTCTTCAATAAATTTAACAGCTTGACGCACATTTTCCCGAAAATCCTCCACTTCTTGATTGTTTTGTGTATAAGGTTGAATACTAGGGAAAAAAGCCTTGATTTCTGAAGATTCCCAATCTATGTTTGTGGCATTTTTAAGGATATTTTCTAAACCAGTAATTAAGGATGCAATTTCATTTTTATTTTCTAAAGTTCGATTATATTCAAGTTCTTGATTTTGATAAGATAACTCTAAGTTTTGTTTTTTGTTTTTGAGTTCATTTTGTTGGTGACTAGTTTCTTGTTCCGCGAAAAAATATTCTGTAAATTTTGGTGAAAATGTTAACAATCTATTGATATTTTTAATATTCTCGTGACGTTGACTGAGATTATTTTCACAGTCAGTTGCGGTATTTTGTAGCCATGTACCAATTACTTGATCTTCTAAAAATGGCTGTCCTTCCTCTCCCACTTTTTCGGCTCGTCCCTTTCTAATAGCACGAATAACAGGATTGTGAACCAAGCGACTGAGGGCGTTATCAACTGCTAAATTGGCTTGAGAGGTAATTAGTGTTCGTCCTCCACGCAAGGCTATTTGATAGCAAATTTCCGCGATTACGGTAGTTTTGCCTGTACCTGGTGGTCCTTGAATTAGCACTAAATCCTCTGCGGAAAGTACCTTTTCAACTGCGGCTTTTTGTCCAGCATTAGCGGAAGATAATAATAAATCTTGGGATTTAAGTTTAATTCTTTTTGTAATTGTTCTGGCTTGGGAAGCATCAAATAGAAAGTTACCTAAATAGGGATTTTGAGTGCGTCCTTGTCTTAATTGTTCTAAAGCTTTTTCTTTCCGTTCGATTTGTTTGATGTCTCCAGCAGCATCAAAAAATAAGTAACCATTATTGGGTAGTTGATAATTACCTTTGGCTATATATTCAATTAATTCTCGTTCTAATCGAATATGAATCAGATTATGTTTTTGATCAATTTTTTCAATAGTTCCTAATTGACGACTGTTGCGGCGATTTCTGTCTGTGGGGACAGAATCTAAAAAGTTAACTTCTTGATTTTTGGCTTTTTTTACCCGTTCCCAAAAGTTATCTCCACCTAAAAAATGTTCTTCAGAACCATCTAGAGTTGCTGAATTAATTTTAATTTCTAAAGCAATTTGTCGGTGATTTGCACGATTATCATTATTTATGAAAAATACGCAAAACTGGCGGGATTTAGCAATGCGTTCTTCAACTTTTAAAAATGCTTTCCAGGCTTGAAGCTGATCTTCTGTTGGCACATGATTTCCACAAATTGGCATATTTTTAATTTTTGCCAATAGTGTTTTCGGAATATCCAGACGATGTTGATGATTAGGAATCAACCGCAACCAATAAGGTAAAGCATAGCCATCAATATTTCCCCGCGATTCTGAGATTAAATAAGCTGATAAAATTTTAAACCCGCCATGTCCGTCTTGACGAATAGCAGCTTTCATTCCTAAAGTTTTTCCGAGTTTTTTTAATCTTTTTGGTAATTGAAAGTTATCTTGATCTGTAGCGATAGTTAGTTCCCAAATCTCTTCTCCTGCTTCTTTGCCATTTCCTTGACGACGAATATAAAACAAGCCAGGTTGTTTACCAACTAAATCAAATAATAATTCATTAGCACGTTCTCGCCGTTCTCGAAAGTCAGGATATAATTGTAGAGATGATTGACCTTCAAAATGGCGAACCAAATTATCAACTGCTGAACCTATGAATGTATAACCACAATCTTCTATCTTTATTTTAGTATTCATAGTTTTTGTAATAATGATCAGATCCCCGACTTCTTTAAGAAGTCGGGGATCTTATTTTTGTCTTTATCTTGTATTGATATTAAGAAGCTAGTGCTACTTCTACTTTTTGTTGTAATTCCCCTTGGTTGTACATTTCAATCAAAATATCAGAACCGCCAAGGAATTCACCATTAAGGTATACTTGGGGAATGGTTGGCCAGTTGGAATATTCTTTAATGCCTTGACGAATTTCAGGATCTGCAAGCACGTCAAGAGTTTCAAAGGGAACTCCCAAGGTATTGAGAATTTGCACAACATTATTAGAGAAACCACATTGGGGCATTAATTTGTTGCCCTTCATGAAAACCATAATTTTGTTTTGTTGTACCAAGTTATCAATTTTTTCTTTGGTTTCTGGGGTCATGATTAGTTATTTCCTTTATTGCTGAAAGTCAAAAGTTGATGCAATTTTAGATTTTGTTTTCTCAAGGCAAAATCTCAAATTAGTTTGCTGCTTGCCAAGTTTCGGGAGTGTAGGTTTTAAGTGCTAAAGCATGAATCGCTTCGCTGGACATAGCTTCTCGCAATGCGCCATAAACTAGTTGGTGTTGTTGCACCAGCCCCTTATTTGCAAACTGTGATGAAACTACTGTTACCTGATAGTGATCACCACCACCCGTCAAGTCTTGTACTTGCACTTGAGCATCTGGCAGTTGTGCCTTGATCATTCCCTCCACTTGCTGCGGACTCATCATCGCAATTCCAAAAAAAAACTTACTTCTCTATTATTAACAGATATGTAGCGGTTGGCTGTTGCCCATTAGCATTTGCCGATTATTTTTTACCCTGACGAGGATAGGGTGTATCTACAAAACCTAATTCAAATAATTGTTGATAAGCTTTTGTCCCTAATTCTCTGGTGGGGTTTTGACTTTTGATAATTTGCACTAGCAAAGGAATGGCTAATTCTGGTTGATTTTGCGCTCGATGTACTAAGGCTAATTGATAGGTGGCTTCATCTCGCTTTTGAGCAGTTGTTAGCGCATTTTTGCGAAGAGTGTCAGATATACGAATATCAATACCTGCGAAGCCAGAATTTAAGTCTTGATAAAAGCTAGATAACTGATTATAAACTTGGCGGGCTTCTTGGAGCTTTTTCGCTGCCAGTGCGTAGTTTTGGCTGGAAACTGCTGCGGCTGAATCGTTCATCAAGCGATCGCCCCCCTGAATACTTAAGATACTATTATTGGGTTCAATAGGGCTAAGGGTATTAATCTGATCCTGCTCAATCGGTTTTGCTTGATTAGTGGGTTTTGCTTGATTAGCGGGTTTTGCTTGATCAGTGGGTTTTGGCAACTTTTGTGTTTGGGCTTGAACTGGTAATAACAGTCCTAAAACTGCTATGAGTGATAAAGATGCGAAGCGAATGAGGGAGGTAGCATTCATGAGTTTAATTAGTGCAACAATTCTGGAGAACAATTTTTGGAAACCTTGTGTATATTAACTCTCTTTGTCTTGAAGATAAAGTTAAATTACTTGATAACCATTCAAAGGTACAAAAATAACATCCTCTAACTGATGCTAGACAATGTTATTTCCATACCTTTGTTAGTCGCAAGTTGCCTATTTTAAAGTTCCCAAAACAGGTGTTAACTCAGTGGCTGGAATTTGCGGATTTAAGAATCCACTAGCATAAACACGGGGATTAGTTTGGGCAATGATGGTATAAGATTGGCGAACATGAGCATTGACAGCTACCGTTTTCGCATCGTACATTTGCATGGCAACTTTGGGATAGAAGCCAATACCAATAATCAGCACCAGAAAAGAGGCAGCAATAAACACTTCACGCGGTCTGGCATCAGTATATAAAGTTTCCGTTGGTAACAGGCAATCTGTTCCAAAACAAGCCGTGCCTTCATCTTCCTGGTTTTCAAACCCGGCATTGTTAATATCGCAGATCAGGGCAGCGCCAGAACCATAAAATACTTGACGCAGCATGGACAGCAGATAAATAGGTGTCAGGATAACTCCCACAGCGGCTAGAAAAACCGTTACAGTGCAGAACGTGGAAGTATAAACATCGCTAGTTGTTATCCCGACAAACACAGAAAGTTCACCAACAAAACCACTCATTCCCGGTAAAGCTAAAGATGCCATTGCCCCCATGGTAAATAAAGCAAATACTTTGGGCATGGCTTGACCAATACCGCCCATTTCTGCCATCACCATGGTGCGGGAGCGATCGTAAGTTACACCAGCTAAAAAGAATAACACGGAAGCAATTAAACCATGGGAGATCATTTGCAGCATTGCCCCGTTGATACCCAAATCGGTAAAAGAGGCAATTCCTATCAGCACAAAACCCATGTGGGAAATTGATGAATAAGCCAAACGCCGTTTCATATTCGTTTGAGCAAAGGAATTTAAAGCACCATAGATAATATTGACAACACCGAGAATGACGAGAACGGGGGCAAAGTAAAAATGAGCATCAGCAAGCAGGTCAAGATTCAACCTAATAAGTCCGTATCCACCCATTTTCAACAACACACCCGCCAAAATCATGGACACGGGAGAAGAGGCTTCACCGTGGGCATCAGGTAGCCAGGTATGTAAGGGGAAAATTGCCAATTTTACGCCAAAGGCAATTAACAACCCTGCATATAGTAGTAGTTGGAGCGTGAGGGGATATTCCTTCTGAGCGAGTTCCGCGATATCAAAGGTGACATTTCCGCCGCCATATAGCCCCATTGCTAGGGCTGCTACCAAGATAAATATAGAAGCTGCTGCGGTATAAAGTAAAAATTTTGTAGCTGCGTAGCGTCGTCGTTGTCCACCCCAAATACAAACCAATAAGTATACGGGAATTAGTTCGACTTCCCACATGATGAAAAATAACAGCAAGTCTTGGGCGACAAATACACCAACTTGTGCGGAATACAACACAAGCATGAGAAAGTAGAACAGCTTTGGTCTGCGGTCAACTTGCCAAGCTGAAAAAATCGCCAGTGTGGTCACAAATCCCGCCAAAAGTACCAACGGGGCAGAAATTCCATCCACAGAAACCGCCCAGTTTAAGCCCAACTGAGGCATCCAGACATAATTTTCTACCAATTGAAAACTAGTATTAGTCGCATCATAATTCTGCCAAAAGGCATAACACATCAATACAAAATCGGCGATACCTACGCCGAGTGCATACCATCTCACAAGTTTGCCGTCTTTATCGGGCAATACAGGGATGAGACAGGATGCCAGCAATGGAAATAGGACAATCGCTGTAAGCCAAGGAAATTGATCCGCTATCATGTCAATAGGAAAAAATACTTATCAGTGAATAATTTTATTGTACTAAACTTTTTAACAATTTCTTTATAAGTTTTTCTGCCGGGTTAGCATAAGGAAATATATACATAAGTAAATCCTATGATTAGGATTGAGTAGATGGATAAATGTCTTTATCTGTCTGATGACATACAGTTGATATACTTTTGAGTGAAAAATTTTAGAATTTTGCTGAGTAGAAATGTGATAAAATAATCTTATAGTTGACGACTAACAACCGACTAATAACAACTAAAAAATGAACGATTTTTGGAATACGATTTTAGACTTTGCCGAAACCACTACTACCAAAGTAGGAAAACAACTAATGCAGGATTTTGGTAAAGTCCAAGCTTCACAAAAAGCTGATGGTAGCTTGGTAACAAAATCAGATAAATGGGCAGATCAAGAAATTCGAGATGCTATTGTTTCTACTTTTTCAGGTTATGGAATTCTCAGTGAAGAAAGCAATCAAACTTTTCCTAATACAGAATGGTGTTGGGTAATTGATCCTTTAGATGGAACAACTAACTTTACTAGAGGAATTCCGATTTGGTCTATTTCTCTGGGTTTGCTTTATCGAGGAACTCCCATTTTCGGCTATCTTTATGCACCACCATTAAATCAAGCTTTTCACGGATTTTGGGCAGGTTCATCAGGCTTAACAACGCCAACGGGAGCATTTTTAAATAATCATCCCATTCATACAAGTAAAGATACTCCTAGCAAAAATCATTTTTTTAATCTTTGTTCTCGCAGTACCGCCATTATTCAACCGGGGTTTCCCTGTAAAATTCGGATGTTAGGTGTTGCTAGTTATAACTTTCTTTCAGTTGCAAATGGTGCAGTTTTGGGAGGAATTGAAGCCACACCAAAGGTATGGGATATTGCAGGTGCTTGGGTAATTGTTCAAGCTGCGGGTGGCACATGGGTATCGCTCAATTCTGAGTCTTTTCCATTATCGCCGGGAATGGATTATAGCGATCGCTCTTTTCCGACAATGGTTGTCAGTAATTCAGATTTAGTTCCGATAATTACACCATTTATAGAAAGTATAAAATTTTAATAACTAACAACTGAAAAAATTATGAAAGGACTTTGGCTAGAAAATAATCAATTACAATTACGCACCAATATTCCTATTCCTGAACCACCACCAGGAGAAGCTTTAGTACGAGTTTTGGGAGCGGGAATTTGTAATACAGACCTAGAATTAATTAAAGGTTATTATCCTTATACTGGCATTATCGGTCATGAATTTGTTGGTATTGTCGAACAAGGTCCTAAACAGTTAATTAATCATCGAGTAGTTGGTGAAATTAACGCCGCTTGTGGTGATTGTCGTTTTTGTGGTCGTGGACAACCAACACATTGCGAAAACCGCACCGTTTTAGGAATTGTTAACCGTAATGGTGCATTTGCAGAATATCTATCTTTACCTATTGAAAATTTGTATCTTGTCCCCGAAAATGTTTCTACAGCAGCCGCAACTTTTACAGAACCCATAGCCGCAGCATTGGAAATTCAACAACAAATCCAAATATGTAAAGATGACCGAGTATTAGTAGTAGGAGATGGTAAACTAGGACAATTAATAGCCCAAACTTTAGCTTTAACAGGTTGTCAATTATTAGTAGTAGGAAGACACAAAGATAAACTAGTAAATTTAGCAGCCAGAGGCATTAAAACCAGTTTAGCGGATAGCGTTACCGATAGATATTTTGATATCTCTGTTGATTGTACAGGAAATCCCGAAGGTTTTAATATTGCTCGTCGGGCTTTACGTCCTCGGGGGACATTAATTTTAAAAAGCACTTATGCGGGAAATCTTAGTTTAGATGCTTCTTCTTTAGTGGTAGATGAAATTACCCTCATTGGTTCTCGTTGCGGTCCCTTCGTTCCAGCATTGGAATTGTTAGCTACGGGTAAGGTAGATATCGAATATTTAATTGATAGTCATTATCCCCTTTCTCAAGGTTTAGAGGCTTTTGAAAAAGCCAAAACTAAAGGAGTTTTAAAAGTGTTGTTGGAAATGAGTTCGTAATAATATATATTTAATGATGTTTTTGCGCTCATAACGCACCCGCAAAACTACAAACTACTTGCTATTTTGATCTTAATTTTCTTCTTTCAGCTAATCTTTCTTCACTGTTTATTTGCAACAATTTAACTGTTGTCCGTCCTTCAGCAGTTAAACCAACCATAACAACTTCTGAAAATATGAAATGTGATTTCCATTCCTGGTTACGTGGGTTGAATAGAAAACTAAAATTGCCTGTTTCTGGATCAAATGAACCTAAGTCACTACCTTTATAACGGTTACAACGCCAACAAGTGAGTGCAAGATTATCAGCATTTGTTTGACCACCATGTTTTTCAGCAATAATATGGTCAATTTCATGGGAAAAAAATGCGACTTTTGCAGGTAGTAAACAATATTCACATTGATATTTTGCACGTTCTTCTACTAAGCGGCGAAGTGTAACCGGAATATAGGATATACTCACAGGTTACTACTTAAACAAGATAAATTACCGGCTTTAATCATCACAATTAAGTGTTCAATACGTTCATACTCATCCAATTCTTTTAATTCTCTGGGTGTGAGTTCACCTGATTTGCTGTGTATTAACAAAGTACGTAACCTATCTTGCATTTCTGGTGTGGGTTTAAATTCTGCTATTTGTTGAGGAGTGGGATTACTAGCCAAAAAGTTCAGAATATATTGGTAAATTTGTGTTGGTATGGTCGGTTGTTGAAGACTCAAAGCAAGTAGTTCTGGTAAAGTATCTATCCCTACTTGTGCTATTTGTTGAGATAATTCTTCTGATATTTCTAGGGTAATTTTGGGCATAGTACATTTTTCCACAATCTGTTATTTTCTATATTATAAAAATACTCACATCCAAAAAATAATACCTCAAATAAACATCCTGTAAATCCTTAAATCTTGTACTTCGACTATGGCTACGCCACGTAGGCTATCGCTCAGTAACCGTAAATCCTGATTCTGACATTAATTAGGTAGAGACATTTAGTTAAACATCTCTACCAAAATTTATCAACTCCTAAATTTTCAATGCTTTTTCAGCTTGGAAATGTAGTAATAACCCATACTCTAAACCTTCAACCACCGCTTGATAAGAAGCTTCCAAAATATTACTAGAAACTCCTACAGTAGTCCACCGTTGTTGACCATTACCCGACTCTACTAAAGCGCGAGTTTTTGCAGATGTTCCCGTATTTCCGTTGAGAATTCTGACTTTATAATCAGTTAACTCAAAATCAGCAATTTGCGGATAAAAATTCACCAAGGCTTTACGTAAAGCCGCATCCAAAGCCGCCACTGGTCCATTACCTTCTGCGGCTTCCAGAATATTTTTACCATTAACAGCTACCTTCACCGTGGCTAAAGAATTAGTAGTTTCCTTCACCTCTACCAAATCACAATGGACTTGAAAACCTTGAACTTCAAAAAACTGTTGACGACATGACAAAGCCTCATACATCAAAAGAATAAAACTAGCTTCTGCGGCTTCAAATTGATAACCTTGACTCTCCAATTCTTTCATGCGTTGGAGAATTTGTCTAGCTTGGGGATGATCCTTATCTAATTCAATCCCACAACTTCGAGCTTTAGCTAAGACATTACTTAAACCCGACTGTTCAGAAATGACAATGCGGCGGTGATTTCCCACAAGTTCCGGTTGAATATGTTCATAAGTTAACGGATTACGTTCTACCGCAGATACATGAATACCTCCTTTATGAGCAAAAGCCGAAAGTCCTACAAAAGGTGCGTGTTCATCAGGTGCCAGATTGACAACTTCACTGACAAACCGACTAGCTTCTGTAAGTTGATTTAGCTGGTGTTCACCAATACAGCTATAACCAAGCTTTAGTTGTAAATTAGGAATCAGAGAACACAGATTTGCGTTACCACAGCGTTCCCCGTAACCGTTAATTGTTCCTTGTACCATCTTAGCTCCAGCCATAACTGCTGCCAAGGCATTAGCAACCGCCATTTCTGAATCATTGTGAGTATGTATGCCTATTTGGGGAATAGGTAATTGGTAATTGGTGATTGGTGATTGGGTAAGAGTTTTTTCCTCATTCCCATTCCCCAGTCCCCAGTCCCCAGTCCCCTGGACAACATCTTTAACAATTTGCGAAACTTCATGAGGTAAAGTTCCACCATTGGTATCACATAAAACTAACCATTCTGCACCTGCTGTTACGGCTGCTTTTAATGTCTGTAAAGCATAATCAGGATTTTGCTTATAACCATCAAACCAATGTTCAGCATCGTAAATTACCCGCCGTCCTTGAGAACGCAGATACTCAATCGTGTCACCAATCATGGCTAGATTTTCCTCCAGACTGGTCTTGAGTCCGGTTGTAACGTGCAAATCCCAGGATTTGCCGAAAATCGTCACCCAACGCGTACCTGCCGCCAAGATCGCTTGCAGCATGGGTTCATCTCCGGCTTGAGTATGAGGACGACGAGTGGAACAAAAGGGAACAACTTCTGCTTGTTTGAGGGGATTTTGTTGAAGTTGCCAGAAAAACTCGACATCTTTAGGATTTGCGCCTGGCCAACCACCTTCAATAAAGGGTATACCTAATTCATCAAGTTTGTGAGCAATACGTAACTTATCTTCTATGGACACAGACAATCCTTCCCGTTGAGTCCCGTCGCGGAGAGTAGTGTCATAGAGCCAAAGTTGATTTGAGGGAGTTGTAGTCATAAAAATTTGGTGAACCTTTGGTTCAACACTGACACCTGAAAGACAACTTTGCGGCGATGTGCCAAAATACAACAAAAAGTTGTTTTGGTAATTTCAATATTCCCTAATTTAGTAGCGTCAGGTAAATTAATTGAGTGTGAAAAAGAGGCAGGGAGATAAACACAGAGATTATTAACTTTTGAGGTATTGGCACTTGTGGTACTTATGCGGTTAAGGTAGAAAGAAGGTAAAGTATCCGCAGTGAATTGGCGTAAGCAAACACGGCGTTTCCTTTTTCTCCATTCTCCTACAGGTGACCTGCGTTTAGCTTGTCAAAATCAGGGTTTAGGTGATGTTAAGGTAACAAAATTTCATGGGTTTTAGGATCAAGGTTCTCAATTAGTTTGGACACCAGAAGGTTAACAAGGAGAGAAACAAAATGGGTAGATGGACACCCTTGATTTTAATGGCTGGCGGCGTAGCAATTTTGTTAGGTACATTGTTAGGAATTAACTTTCCTATGGGCGGACAACAAACTGCTAATGTTCCTCAAGGACGCAGGGCATCCAGCGTTCTCCCAGCTAATATTAATGTTAATAGTGCTGCGAATGGAAATGATTCGGAAAATATTAGTAGTAATGAGTCAGAAACTGCAAGCGGAAACAATTCTGCTACTCAAAGTCGCGGTACTACCCGTATAGCTCAAAGTAATGCTTCTACAGAGACTAACAACAATTCTTCTGACACTACAAAAGAAACAAATGTTAGTAATGACAGTTCCAGTTCCGTCAGCGATAGTTCCACATCCAGCAATAACAGTTCTAGTTCTAATAACGACACTTCTGCTACAGAAAGGAATTCAAATTCCAGTAGCAATGATAGTCAAGGGAAAGAACCAATTCGGGCTTTGTGGTAACTAGAAATAAATCAAGTCAAAGGTCAAAGGTCGAAATTTAACAACTAATGACCAATGACCAATTTTCACCCCTTATGAGCCATTTATGAGTTATTAGTTATTTACTAATTATTAATGAACAATGACTAATGACTAATGATGTTTTAATTATTGGTGGTGGTGTTATCGGGTTGGCTTGTGGTGTTGAGATGAAGTTGCGGGGTGCAAATGTAACTGTGCTTTGTCGTGATTTTACTGCCGCAGCCAGCCATGCCGCCGCAGGGATGTTAGCTCCTGATGCGGAAAATATGACTAATGAGGCGATGTTGGCTTTATGTCGGCGATCGCGTAATTTATATTTAGACTGGACGCGAAAATTAGTAGAATTAACTACTGGAAAAGATTTAAACAATACAGGTTATTGGTCTTGCGGTATCCTCGCACCAGTTTATCATCAACCTGAAGACAAAGGACACAAAACCGCTCACTGGTTAGATCAAGATACTATTAACCAATATCAATCAGGTTTAGGGACTGATGTCATCGGTGGCTGGTGGTATCCTGAAGATGGGCAGGTTGATAACCGGGCTTTAATTAAAGTGCTGCGGTCTGCGGCCGATTCCTTGGGTGTTGTTTTCCAAGATGGGATTACGGTAGAAGCGATTTCTCAACAACAGGGAAAAGTTATCGGTGTACAAACTAATACTGGTTTATTTCGCGCTGACCATTATCTTTTAACTACTGGTGCTTGGGCAAATAAATTATTACCTTTACCAGTGCGTCCCCGCAAAGGACAAATGTTAAGTGTGCGAGTTCCAAATTTTGTGACTGAATTACCTTTAACCAGAGTGTTATTTGGTGAAAATATTTACATTGTTCCCCGGCGTAATCGCTCTATCATTATTGGTGCAACGAGCGAAGATGTGGGATTTACTGCTGATAATACCCCCGTCGGCATTCAAAGTTTACTACAATCAGCTATCCGGCTATATCCGCAACTAGAAAATTACCCTATTCAAGAACTGTGGTGGGGATTTCGTCCAGCTACACCCGATGAATTACCTATTTTAGGTGATAGTCATTGTCCGAATTTAACTTTGGCCACTGGTCATTACCGCAATGGGATTTTACTCGCACCAATTACCGCAACATTGATTGCTGATTTGATTTGCGAACAAAAAGCAGATCCGATTTTGGCTAATTTTCACTATTCTCGCTTTTCTGCTGTGTCATCGACTACTACACCAATGTTAATTCACGCGACTCCTGCTACTAACGGACACCGTAACCCAGAAATCGAAACTACTGTTCCAGATTCACCATTAATTATTGCCGGAAAAACCTTTAAATCTCGGTTAATGACGGGAACGGGTAAATATCGCAATATCCAAGAAATGCAGCAAAGTGTGGCTGCTAGTGGGTGTCAAATTGTCACGGTGGCTGTCCGACGGGTACAAACTAATGCGCCTGGACATGAAGGTTTAGCAGAGGCTCTAGATTGGAGTAAAATCTGGATGTTGCCCAATACTGCTGGCTGTCAAACTGCGGAGGAAGCGGTGCGAGTGGCCCGGTTGGGACGAGAAATGGCCAAGTTATTAGGACAGGAAGATAATAATTTTGTCAAGTTAGAAGTAATACCTGATGCCAAGTATTTATTACCTGATCCTATTGGCACTTTGCAAGCTGCTGAACAGTTGGTAAAAGAAGGTTTTGCTGTATTGCCTTATATTAATGCTGATCCCATGTTAGCCAAGCGGTTAGAAGAGGTGGGTTGTGCCACAGTTATGCCTTTAGCTGCCCCTATTGGTTCTGGACAAGGTTTAAAAACTACTGCCAATATTCAGATTATTATTGAAAATGCCAATATTCCTGTGGTGGTAGATGCCGGCATTGGTGCGCCCTCTGAGGCTGCTGAGGCGATGGAATTGGGGGCGGATGCGTTATTAATTAATAGTGCGATCGCACTGGCTGAAAATGCCCCAGCAATGGCTTATGCGATGAATCTGGCTACTATTGCCGGTCGCATGGCTTATTTAGCTGGCAGAATGCCAATCAAGACTTATGCTAGTTCGAGTTCTCCTTTAACAGGAACAATTACGGGCTAGTGTAGTTAAAAGATCCCCGATTTCTTGAAGAAGTTGGGGATCTTATTTGTCGCTACTCACAGTCGCTAACTAGGAGATGCCATCATCTAGCTATTGAAATTTGCAACTTAAGTCTCTAAAAATTGTGGCTATGGCATTTTTTCCTGCCGATAAAGCTTTATATTTAATTAAAGATATATTGTTAACATTAGGAAAAAATCTGTAAGGATTGGGGGAAAGTAACTGCTATGGGTCGTTTAGGGGTATTATTACTTAATCTCGGTGGTCCCGATAAACCAGAAGATGTCAGACCTTTCTTGTATAATCTGTTTTCAGATCCAGAAATTATCCGGTTACCGTTTCGCTGGATGCAAAAACCTCTAGCTTGGTTTATTGCTACCCGCAGAGAAAAAACCTCTCAAGCAAATTATAAGCAAATTGGTGGCGGTTCTCCCTTGCGACGGATTACAGAAGAGCAAGGAGAAGCAATAAAAGCGCAGCTACGTGAATTAGGACAGGAAGCTAATATCTATGTGGGAATGCGTTATTGGCATCCTTATACAGAAGAAGCGATCGCCCAACTGACTCAAGATAACATTGATAAGTTGGTAATTCTCCCGCTTTACCCTCAATTCTCCATCAGCACTAGCGGTTCTAGTTTCCGGCTATTACAACAACTGTGGAACGAAAACCCCAAACTCCAAAGTCTTGAATATACCGTCATCGCTTCCTGGTACAAACAACCAGGATATCTGCAAGCAATGGTGGAACTTATAACCGGAGAACTTCAGAAATTTCCTAACCCCGATGACGCGCATATCTTTTTTAGCGCCCACGGTGTCCCCAAAAGCTACGTAGAAGAAGCTGGTGATCCCTACCAACAAGAAATTGAGGAATGCACATCCTTAATTATGCAAACCCTCAACCGTCCCAATCCCCACACCCTAGCTTATCAAAGTCGTGTTGGCCCTGTAGAATGGCTACAACCTTATACAGAAGATGCACTAAAAGAACTCGGTGCAAAAGGTGTAAAAGATTTGGTAGTTGTCCCCATTAGTTTTGTGTCTGAACACATCGAAACCCTGCAAGAAATTGATATTGAATACCGAGAAATAGCTGAAGAAGCAGGAATACACAACTTCCGCCGCGCCCCAGCACCCAATACCAATCCGGTGTTTATTCGCTCTTTATCCGACTTGATAATTGATGCTCTGCAACAGCCTAACCTCAAACTCTCCCAAGTTACTCAAATGAAAAAAAGGGTGAGAATGTATCCCCAAGAACGTTGGGAATGGGGAATCACTACCAGCGCCGAAGTCTGGAATGGTCGCATAGCCATGCTAGGATTTATCGGGCTAATAATTGAGTTAGTTACTGGTAAAGGCTTACTGCACGTTATCGGACTTTTACATTAGTTGTGGTGATTGCTAATTGTCAATTGTTAATTTTTACCTTTATACCAATCATACCAGTATTTTACGCTAAGAATAGCCAGCCAGAGGAGGATTAAAGCAATTAATCCTCCTTGACGAGGAGCATCAACTGCAAAAAAGACAAGTGTAATACACAAGATATCTTGCATCAATACAGCCCATATTGGCAACCCACGCAAGCGATAAAACCAACCGACTAAAACTAGCTGAAATACCAAAGCCAATAAGCCACCAATTACAGCAATTAACCAATTCGGTGTTTTCGTCGCTGAAGCAACAGCTAAACCCATCAAAGCTCCTACTAAAGGAGACAAAAATAAATGAACTTGCTGTACTATTCTCTGGCCAATGAGTTTTTTGGAAGCGAATAGTTCAAATAAAGACCAACTAGTTAATAGCCCGACTAAAACATGGGGTGAAATACGTGATAATACTGGCATTTCTGACCAGAGTTGATCACCCCTAAGGATACCAATCATTAGTAAAGGTACACCTATTCTCATTCCAGCAGCAGCACCAGCAGATAGTATGGCGAGAATTTCAATCATGTGTATGTTCCCGACTTTACTAAATTGGCAAAGCTGTTTTATTAATACTGACGATTACTGGTAATGGCTTCTTATCAAGACTCAATGAAATTAAAATAGTCATAGAGATGCAGATACAGATTGAATTTCTATATATACACTGTTCTAATCTATGCTTTTACGTTTTGAGTATAGTAATAATCCGTATATTTACTTTTCACTTTGCGACAGAAAGGAAGTCAGTGGTCAGAGGAATTGACAATTGACAATTGACAATTGACAATTGACAATTGACAATTGACAATTACCAATTACCACTTCTAAATACCCAGTCGTTGATAAACTTGTTCTAAATGCTTGAGATGATGTAGTGGATCAAAACAAGCTTCTATGTCGGCAGGTGACAAGTTTTTAGTGACGCGAGGATCTTTGCTGATTAAATCGCGGAAGTTTCCTTCTGGTTTGTTCCAAGCAGTGTGGGCGCTTTCTTGGACTATCGAGTATGCTTCCTCGCGGTTAAGTCCTTTGTCAATTAAGGTGAGTAATACTTTTTGACTAAAGACTACTCCACCATAACAATTGAGATTTCGTGCCATGTTTTCGGGATAAACCAACAGGTTATTTACCAATTGGGTGATTTCATGCAGCATGAAATGAGTCAAAATGCAAGCATCTGGTAAAACTACTCGTTCTACGGAACTGTGAGAAATATCCCGTTCGTGCCACAAAGCAACGTTTTCTAATACTGCACCTGCATGACTTCTTACCAACCGCGCCATCCCTGTTAACCGTTCGGAACGGATAGGATTACGCTTGTGAGGCATAGCACTAGAACCTTTTTGACCTTTGGCAAAAAATTCTTCAACTTCTAAAACGTCTGTTTTTTGGAGGTTACGAATTTCTACAGCAAACCGTTCTATGGATGCAGCGAGTAATGCTAACTGTTGCACAAAGTCGGCATGAATATCGCGGGAAATTACCTGAGTGGAAGCAGTATCGGGTTTGAGTCCGAGTTTTGCACAAGCGATCGCTTCGACACGCGGTTCAATATTGGCGTAAGTCCCCACTGCACCGGATATTTTACCAACAGCAATAGTTCTTTTAAGGATTTGCAACCGTTCTTGGTGTCGTAATACTTCCGCTAACCAACCAGCTAACTTAAAGCCAAAGGTAATTGGTTCAGCGTGAATACCATGCGATCGCCCAATCATCACCGTATTTCGATGTGCTGTAGCTTTTTTACGAATTGCCTCAATCACATCTTCTAGACGTTTTAACAACAGATCCAAACTCGCCACTAATTGTAGTGCTAAAGCCGTATCTAAAACATCAGAACTGGTTAAACCTAAGTGAATATAGCGTCCTGCATCACCTACATATTCATTAACATTTGTCAAAAAGGCAATCACATCATGACGGACTTCCGCCTCAATTTCTAACACCCGCTTTGGGTCAAAATTCGCCTTAGCCTTAATTTCCTCTACTGCTGCTGCTGGAATATAACCCAGTTCTGCCTGTGCTTCGCAAACCGCGATCTCTACATCTAGCCAGGTTTTCAGCTTATAGGTTTCACTCCACAAGTCGCCCATTTCGGGCAAAGTATAACGCTCAATCACATTCACAGCATCTAATACAACTGTCACATTTTACATTGGAAATTACCCACTATAAAGGATATCGCTACCAGATAACCGTCCTATTTTCATCTTAAAAATCTTTAATTAACATCAGATAGGAAAATCAGTCAGACAAGATAGCAACGAATTTATACCCCGTTTCTTAACCTTTAGTTAAAACGTGCATGATAAAATGAATTAATTTCTGTATGTTTATATTCCTGACTAAGCTTAGCAAATATCTACCACGAAGAGGATACTATGATCATAGTTTATCAATCACTATCAATCATGTAAAAAATCTGATATTAAAATTTGGCTGATAAATTAATATTCGCCACTATATTTTGGGAATACTAAATTATCACGCCCTATAAAATTGACTTTTTATCAGCTAAATTGATTAAGGTTAGAAAATTAAAAGTAAAATAACTAACATTTGCCTGAGTCTCAGCAATAATGCCAAAGACATAAACCAATATTAACTTCAGGTTAAGGACAAAAAAATGCTGGCTATGCATAATATTCAGAATGTGGATCAGCTAAACCTCAAACTAGAGTCAACTTTACAGGAATTACCAGTTTGGACAATTCAAATTGAAATAGATCATCCAGGTAATGACTTGGCAAGGCTTTTTGAAGAAGAACCTTTACTACCAGGGATTATCTTGACTAAAGACAGAAAATATGTAGGCGTGATTTCTCGACGACTTTTTTTTGAACAAATGAGTCGTCCCTACGGATTAGGACTATTTGCTGGACGGCCTATTGAATATCTTTATAATTTTTTGCAGCCGCAAACATTTTTATGTCCAGAGGATACACCCATTGTTGAAGCAACTCAACTAGCTTTAGGGAGATCGCACAAACAGGTATATGAACCAATTGTCATTACAGATCAATCTTATCAGTATGGATTATTGGATTTTCATCAGTTACTTTTAGCTAATTCCCAAATTCATGTTTTAACATTAAATCGTCTCCAAAAAGAAAAGGAAAAAGCCAGAATAGCTAGGTCCGAGTTTCGTGATCTTCAACATAACTATAGCCGATTATTACAAAATGACAAAATGATCGCCTTGGGACAATTAGTAGCTGGTATTGCCCACGAAATCAATAATCCTATGAATTTTATTTATGGCAATTTAAATTATGCCATTGAATATGTTCAAGATATACTTTATATGATGAAGTGCTATCAGCAAGAGCCATCTCATGCTAATGTATTATCTCAAATCAAAGAAAAAGGAATTGAAATAGAATTTATCCTAGAAGATTTGCCAAAATTATTATCTTCCATGAAGGTTGGTGCTACAAGAATCAATGAAATTGTCTTATCTTTACGTAACTTTTCCAGACTAGATCAAGCAGAAATTAAATCTGTTGATATTCATGAAGGTATAGAAAATACATTAATAATTCTCAAACATAGTTTAAAAGCTAAACCTGATCGGGTAGAAATTGAAGTAATTAAAGAATATGGTAACTTACCCTTAATAGAGTGCTATGCAGGGCAGCTAAATCAGGTATTTATGAATATTCTAGCTAATGCTATTGATGCTTTATCTGAAAATGATAATTTAATTCTGAAAACGCGCAAAAACTTACAAATTCGGATTCGTACAGAACTAACCAATGATAATTATGTTCTTATTCGCATTGCCGATAATGGTTCAGGTATTCCAGAGGAAGTGCAAAAGCGATTATTTGACCCATTTTTTACTACCAAAGCTGTTGGTAAAGGAACAGGATTAGGATTATCAATTAGCTATCAAATTGTAGTGGAAAAACATGGCGGTCAAATTTCTTGTGTATCTACACCTGAAGAGGGATCTGAATTTATGATCAAAATTCCAATTATCTCCGATAAATCAGAATAAATATGGCAGGAGTCAGGAATTGAGAAATAAAGAACAAAGAACCAGAAAATTTCTCTTGTTTACTTCCTAATGTACAAATTATAATTACAATAACTTATGGATGGATTTGACTTAAAATAAAACGCAACCGGTCATAATCATCTTTTAGCAACATACTCAGATGTCGTCCAGCTTTAATCAACCATTCTCGGTCAGTTTTACGTAACTGATATACTCCCCGAATAGCGGCTGCGGCTAAAGAATCCACCGGCGCACCACTAATAAACAGTAATGTTCGTAAAAAATCTAACTTTTCCGTAAACTGAATAATCTCTTCTGATTGACAGTGATAAACAGCTTGGTGAATTTGTGGCGGACGAGGTGGCAAATATTGATACATTTTTCCGTTATTATTATTTAGAGATTTTTCCTTAAATCCCACAATTGCTGCTCGAAATTCAGTTTTTAACATTGCAAATATTTGGGGTTGTTCCTCACGCAAAGCTTCTAAAGATAATCCCAATGCAACTGCCCGATGTACAGAATCAATCGGCATTGTTGTGGCATGATAGACCACAGCATAAACTTGATTGCCAGATTCTTCATCTACAGCACAAACCCAACTACCGAAGGGCGGCATAGGTGGAAAACTCAAGTCTTCTGGTTCTAAACACTGAGCCAAAAATTCCGTACTTGTGGTTTCAATTACCTCAGCAAAGTGGTGAGAATGGCGATTACCAATGGCGAACTGTGGTAAAGGTAGACGCATAAGCAATTAAAAATTATTAATTAAAAATTAAAAATGAATAAACATATTTTCTGAATGTAGGATTAGTCAATAGTCTTAGTGAAAAACTAATAACCACTGACTAATAACTAAATTACTATTTCCCTTTTTTCGGGATTGCAGTTTCAACGGGTTCTAATTCTGTGAGCCGAAAAGTAATTATTTTGTCCCAATTACCGCCTTCAAATAATACAGCTACTTTACCATCACTCACTCGTTGTACAAGTCCTTCAGACCGATAATATGTATCTGCGGGATTTTTAACGCGAACAGTTGTTCCAGGCAGGATCATCATATTTACCTTCAATAGTTTTCTATTAATAGCTTAATGCTTATGAGGGAACAAGGAACAGGGAACAGGTAATTGGTAATTGGTAATTGGTAATTGGTAATTTTGTTTTTCCTGCTGACTTGTGGCTGGGCGCAGGCCCTGCGCCCCTACTAATAATAATTTTTCCGTTGACGATAGTTAGCTACAGATTCTACTATACCGATCGCAATGAAATTAGTTAGCATGGCCGAACGCCCATAACTCATCCAAGGTAGAGGAATTCCCGCCACAGGTGCTAAACCAACCGTCATACCGACATTAACAATTAGTTGAAACACAATCATGGACAAAACACCAATAGCTAATAGTGAACCAAAGTTATCTTTGGCTGTTTGCGCTACATGAAGTAAACGGAAGCAAATTAAGCAAAAAACAGATAGTAAAATTAAGCAACCCACAAGACCAAATTCTTCAGCAACAGCGGAGAAAATAAAGTCTGTGTGCTGTTCAGGAACGAAATTTAATTGAGTCATGGGGCCTTTAAACAAACCCCAGCCCCAAACCTCACCGGCACCAATAGCAATGCGAGATTGGATTAGGTGATAACCTGCACCCAGGGGATCATGTTCAGGGTTGATAAATACAGTGAGCCTGTTTTTTTGATATTCTCTTAATAAATGCTTCCATGCAAAAATGCCTAATTCGCCACCTAGCATATTTAGACAGAATGAAGCAATAGCAGCAATACCAAACCGCTTCCAGGGTAGACAAAACCAACCAACTATCCCCATCCCTACTGCCCAGCATAAACCTAATACACTTAATTGTATTTCTTTAGCTAAAAGTATGGGTGTTGATAATGGCCAAGATATACTAAATAGGATTGCTGCTATTACAGGCGAAACCATGAGTATCAACCAGCCAGGGTTGGCATTTGCCCAATACAACATTCCTAAAAATATTGCCCCAAATACCAGTGATGTTGCCAAGTCTGGCTGTAAAAATACCAATGCCCAAGGTACAGCCGTAATGGCCAAAACACGGAAAACACTCTCCAGAGTGGAGGCTGTCCGCCTATGTAACAAAGCCGCTAAGGTAATGATTAATCCTATTTTGGCAAATTCTGAGGGTTGGACATTAAAACCCGCAATACTAATCCAACGTTGTGCGCCTTTGGCACTAGTACCAGCGAGCATCACAGCTATTAAACTAAAGTTTGTCAGCCCATAGGTAAACCAATGCCACTGCATGAGGGTTTCATAGCGACAACGAGCTAAAAATAAGGCGATTATTGTCCCAATACCAGCTATCAACCAGTGCCACCACCAGTCAGTTACGGGTTGCTTCAATTCTGTACTTAGAATCATTAGCCCCCCGAACATACTAACAGCAACGGGGAGAAAAAATAGTAGCCCATCAATTTGTTGCCAGGGCTTAAACCAAGATTGCCAAGGAATTTTAGGGAACGAAGGTTTTAATAACATTGTGTGAGGAGGAGAGCGTTAAATTGACAATTGGCAATTGACAATTGACAATTATCAATTATCAATTACTTCTTGCCTTTATTTATGTCAAAGCATTAACTGATACTTTACCTGCTACAGTGAGAGCGATCGCTGTTAAGGCTTTGGCTGCGGCTGAGTTGGGTTCACCAATTACTATGGGTACACCGCTATCACCGCCAATTCTAGTAGAAATTTCTAATGGTACACATCCTAACAGGGGAACTCCTAATTCTGCGGCTGTTTTTGAACCACCACCAGAACCAAAAATGTCATATTGCTTATCAGGTTGGTCTGGAGGGATGAAATAGCTCATATTTTCCACAATTCCCAAAATGGGGACATTTAACTGCTGGAACATTCGCAACCCCTTCCGGGAGTCCAACAAAGCTACAGTTTGTGGGGTAGTGACAATGACGACCCCTGCCATTGGTACAGCTTGGGTTAAAGTTAACTGAGCATCTCCAGTTCCTGGGGGCATATCCACAATTAAATAGTCCAGTTCTCCCCATTCGACTTGATAGAGAAACTGACGAATCACACCATTGAGCATGGGACCGCGCCAAATTACTGGCTGATCTCGATCAATCAAAAAGCCCATTGAAACCAGCTTGACACCATGATTAAAAGCAGGTTCGAGAATGTCCCCTGCTGCTGTAGAACGGACATTAATTTCGGAATCACTCAAACCCAACATTGTGGGATCATTTGGTCCGTAAATATCTGCATCTAATAAACCAACTTTTGCCCCAGTTTGTGCTAAAGCCACGGCAATATTTACAGCGACTGTACTTTTACCAACTCCACCTTTACCGCTAGAAACAGCAATAATATTTTTTACACCTGGCACGCCGTTACGGTCTGGTAAACTTTTTTGTTGGGGTGTTTCTGCTGTTACTTCTACGCTGATATCTGTAACACCTGGTAGTTTTTGAACAGCTTTTTTACAATCTTCGACGATAAATTCCCGTAAAGGGCAAGCGGGAGTGGTTAACACCAAAGTGAAACTAACCTTGCCACCGTCAATCTTGACGTTGCGAATCATATTCAGTTCTACCAGACTTTTGCGAAGTTCTGGATCTTCTACTGGTCGCAATACTTCCAGGACTGAGTGGGAATCTAGGACATCATACATAGTGTGTTTACCGTTACCGCTTTTATAAAGCTTAAAAAATTTTCATTGATAGATACTAAAATCTTAACTTTATTGGGGCAATTGGTGATTGGTCATTGGTCATTGGTCATTGATTTCATAATTTTGCGTATTGCCAAAAGCTGGACAATCCTTAAAAATCGAAGCAGCTACCATTTAGAGATTTTTTCGGAGATAATCCCGGATTTTCTACGGATTCTATCAGCGCACGAGCTACCCGATCTACATAGGGACGAGACAATGACCAAATTAGGGGCGATAACCAACCGCGTAAAGTTACAGAATAAGACAAGTAAGATCCACAAACGCTTGATTCTACTTGGTATATGACTCTTTCCTCAATGCCAGGAATTGTTAGAATGCGGATACTTAGCATCTGTTTGGGATTAACTCGTTCGACAAAAATTTGGATGGGAATTGGACAAAACCTTGTCACCGCTTGAAATATCAATCCCGGTTTGGGAACTAATCCTAATGGAACGTTGGTACTTTTGAGAAGGGGATGCCAAGAAACATCTGTTAAGTCCACCACTTTCTGCCATAGTTCATCTACAGACGCGGAACTAATCTCTCGATAGGTTCGTACCAAAGAGGCACAAAACCGCCGCCGTTGGCGATGAATCAATTTGGATAACCAATTTGGTATTGTTTTAATCTGTTTCATACAACTTGGACAATGCTTAACATTGCTTTACATTCTGCCTAGTAACTGTGAGATTTGAGAAAATTGTAATCAAACTCTTGCTTGTGGAAAAAAATGCAGAAAAACTGTAAGCAGAATAGTAAGATTATTTCTATGACTGTGAAAACGGGTCTTCAAATATGATATGTGTGAAGTTGGAGTTAATTCAGTGCCAATGGAGATTTGAAGGCGTTTTGAACGGTTGTGTTTTGACGTATAATACAAGACTGTTTTGGCAGATTAAGCACAAAAATTTGTAATTGTTTAGAAATTGTAATTTTAGGTTCGGGAATCTATGTTAACCAACTCGCAAACCCCCACTATCACAAAAGAATCATCTGATTTTCTTCCTGGTGTCAATGCCCAGGCTAGAGTTAGTCAGTTTATGCAAAATGTGCAGGATGAAATTACCCAAGGTTTAGAGAAGTTAGATGGTGTGGGGAAGTTTCAAGAAGATAGTTGGCAGCGTCCAGAAGGTGGGGGTGGGCGATCGCGTGTCCTGCGTGATGGGGCAATATTTGAACAAGCAGGGGTGAATTTTTCTGAAGTTTGGGGAAATCATTTACCTCCTTCGATTTTATCCCAACGTCCAGAAGCAACCGGCCATGGCTTTTATGCAACGGGTACTTCTTTGGTTCTGCACCCACGGAATCCTTATGTGCCTACAGTTCATTTAAATTACCGTTATTTTGAAGCAGGCCCAGTTTGGTGGTTTGGTGGTGGTGCGGATTTAACACCTTATTATCCCTTTGCTGAAGATGCACAACATTTTCATAACACTTTCAAACAAGCTTGTGATCAACACCATCCCGAATATTATCCTGTGTTTAAGCGGTGGTGTGATGAATATTTTTATCTAAAACACCGGGATGAAACACGGGGAGTTGGTGGTTTATTTTTAGATTACCAAGATGGTCAAGGTTCTATCTATCGCGGTCCAGATCCCACTGGGGAAGCGGCTATGTATAGTAATCAGGTAGGTGAATTACCGCCACGAAGTTGGGAAGATATATTTGCTTTAGTTCAAGACTGTGCTGGAGCATTTTTACCTGCTTATGCTCCAATTGCAAAACGCCGACAAGGCATGGAATATGGCGATCGCCAACGCAATTTCCAATTATACCGTCGCGGTAGATATGTAGAATTTAACTTGGTTTATGACCGAGGCACAATTTTTGGACTCCAAACCAATGGACGCACAGAATCAATTCTCATGTCTCTACCACCTTTAGTGCGTTGGGAATATGGCTACAAACCAGAACCTAATTCTCCTGAAGCCGAGTTGTATGAAACTTTCCTAAAACCTCAAGATTGGATAAACTGGAAACCAAGTCAGGAATAGGCAATTGATAATTGATAATTGACAATTTACAATTATCAATTACCAAATTATTTTCTTTCGTCTAACACTATGACAGTAAGTTATACTGAGATGGGGATATCGTCCTCTGTATATGGATTGATAGTTTCTCACTTTGTGAATATGCAGATTAGCAAATATTAGTAAAAAAGTATCGGTTCAGTGATTAATATAGATCAAAAAATCTTTATAACTGAAGACGGTCATACCCTGATGGTATTGACACCAGTTGGCCGCTTAGATATTACTACTGCTTGGCAATTTCGTCTCAAGTTACAAGAATGTATTTCTAAACACAGTCCTCATATTGTTGTCAATCTCGGCCAAGTAAATTTTATTGATAGTTCGGGGCTGACTTCCTTATTAGCAGGAATGCGTGAATCTGATAAAGTTAAAGGCAGTTTTCGCATTTGTAATATTCATTCAGAAGCCAAACTAGTGTTTGAAGTAACAATGATGGATACCGTATTTGAAATCTTTGATACTGAAGAACAAGTTTTACAGACTCCGCTCCGGAGTTTAGCTAGTCCATAGAATTTATAACCAAATCCAAAATCCTTAAGCCCCCAGATTTATCGGTCAGCTAAATCGAAAATCTAAAATCTAAAATCCAAAATTGAATGACTTTCACGAATTAGGTCTGATTAGTTCATACTAGAGAAGAGAAATACGTCTTTACTAAAATTTTCTTTGTGAATAACGTCCGTACAGTATCTGATACAAAAAGAACCTTTTACACCCTTCATGCCAGGCCAATTAACACTATTTACCGCCGGGTAGTCGAAGAGTTAATGGTAGAAATGCACCTGCTATCAGTCAATGTTGATTTTAGCTACGATGCCATTTATGCCTTGGGTGTTGTCACCACTTTTGACCGCTTCATGGAAGGCTACCAGCCAGAACAGGACAGAGAGTCAATTTTTCGGGCAATCTGTCAAGCGGTAGAACAAGACCCCCAGCGTTACCGACAAGATGCTTCTAGATTGCAAGCTTTAGCTGCCAGTTTACCAGCTAAGGACTTGATTGCTGGTTTGAGTCAGGCAACTTTCCTAGATCAAGATGCAGATTTGCAAAGACAACTGGAGGCTGTTGCGGCAAATTCCAATTTTAAATACAGTCGGTTATTTGGTGTTGGTTTATTTGCATTATTGCTACAGTCAGATCCTGAACTTGTCAAAGATGATAAACAAAAGGGTGAAGCATTGAAAGCGATCGCTAACGGGTTGCATCTCTCTGAAGATAAACTCATCAAAGATTTAGAACTATACAGTTCTAACCTGGAAAAAATGGCGCAAGCACTCATAGTCATGGCAGATATCTTGACAGCAGATCGCAAAAAACGTGATGCTTTAAAGCAAGCCTAACTATCAACGCCATCCCGTACCAAGAAATAATTTGGGAACGGGATATCCATTATGTAGAGACGTTCCATGGAACGTCTCTACAATAGCAAAAAGCCCGCTTACATATCAAAGTGTTTAGCGGGCTTAAAAATTATTGAAAATTGAAAATGGAGCTTATGGGAGTCGAACCCATGTCCAAATTGGGTATTAACCCTCCACTCGTTCACAGGTTTAGCCTCTCTGACCCTCAAGGCGGGAATCGTTCATTATCCCGAACGTAGGATGCTCTGATTTAATCTTAGCCTTCAAGCCAACCAGAGAACGCTTGTTGGAGCATCCGTTGGGGGTTAGGTCTTTAATCCTTAACGGAGTCAAATTAAAGACGCTCGAACCTGAAAGAGGTTTCTTAGGCAGCTACTAGAGCTTCCCGACGAGCAAATTTTACGATATTGTTCGCATTTACTTTTTTTTCGAGTCTTTGATTTGCGAGAGATGACTCGCTCTCGACCTGAATCACAGAGTAGCTTTCGCCAACCTGTCGAAACCGTTAAAGCCCCATGCACTTCACATTTTTATTATAGTACGGAATTTTGCAATTTGACAAACAAAAGGGATAGTTCTTTAATTTTTGGACTAAATTAAAGGTAGAGATAGATATTTTACAGGTATAGCGGCCATGACTACCCTAACTTTGATGCAACCGCAAGAAATTATCCATTTATCAGGGATTAGTTGGCATACTTATGAGAGCTTGCTAAATGAACTCAGTAGCACTCGTCGTCTCCGCTTAACTTATTATCGGGGTAATTTAGAAATTATGGCTCCTTCACCTGAACATGAACGTTATAAGGAAATCACTGGTCGTTTTGTCGAAACTTTAGCCGAAGAACTAGAATTAGATATTGAACCACTGGGTTCTACGACTTTTAAACAATCAGAATTAAGTGGTGCAGAACCGGATAAATGTTTCTACATCAAAAATGTTAAGTTCATTCAAGGTAAGAAAAGAATTAATTTACAACAAGATCCACCACCTGATTTAGTTGTCGAGATTGATATTACTAGCAGTTCAAAAGATCGTTTTGCGGTTTATGCAGAAATGGGTGTGCCAGAGATTTGGCGATATGATGGTAATGTATTTACTATTAATCTTTTAGAAGATGGTAAATATATAGTTGTTGATGAAAGTTTAGCTTTTCCTAATTTGCCTTTAACAGAAATTTCCAATTTCTTGAAAAATTCTGGTAGTAAGAAATATTTGGAATTAGTGAGAGAATTTAGAGATTGGGTGAGGAGTCAAATTCAAGAATAATCCATCAAAAAAATCAAACATCAACTTAGTTAAAATTTATTTGGTAACTATTTATGACTAAACTAAAAATTCTCCAAGAAGAACGCGAATATACATTTCGTTCATATTTTGAGATGAATGATCCACCTGAAGAAATTTTAGCAGAATTAGGCTATAAATTAATTAGATCAAGATTGTCACTTCCTAAAAGTGAAAAACATTTAGATAACTTATTAGAATTACAAAATCGCATCGAACGCACATTAACACGAGTAACTTTAACTAGTGAAACAGCGAGAAGAGAAACTTTAGTAGCACCTATTTTAATAGAAGTTGCTACATATTATTGTGATTGTCAGTTAAGAATAGAATACCCACTAATTGTTAGTAAATGGTTAAAAGGTAATCTGGATTATTTACTACGCGCAAAAAACGACGATTTAACGAGAGGATTTACTCAACTTGCTACAGAATTAATTGCTTTTTCTCAAATTGAAGAACAAGAGTTTCAATATGGTGCTGTAACAACTGGTGATGTGTGGCGTTTTGGAATATTAGATGTTAAAACAAAGCAAATAACTGAAGATATTACTATTTATTCGCTCCCTGATGATTTAGAAGGTTTAATTAGAGTTTTGGTGGGAATTATAGAAAATAATTCAATCAAATCAAAATTGAATTAAGATTGAAGATTAAAAAAAGTGAAAAACGGGAGTTAAAAAGTCGTTTAATTGTGTTACTAATGCACTTACTAAAATGGCAATATCAACCCGAAAAACGCAGTGAAAGTTGGCGGAGTACAATTACAGAACAGCGTATTTGTATTGAAGCATTATTAGAAGATAGTCCTAGTTTACAACCTCTACTTACAGAAATATTTGCAGATTGTTATGAAAAAGCTTGTCTTAAAGCATCGGAAGAAACAGCGATTAAATTGAATTTATTTCCTAAAGAATCACCTTTTAGTTTAAAAGAAACTCTGAATAATTACTTTTTAAACAATTAAACTTATCAAATTTTATTACATATTAATTTGCTGTAATCATCAACTCTTGGTACACATTGTTAAATTTCTGTGATTTTTTTCCTTTGTTGGTCGGAAAGGGTGAGATTGGTGAAACTGAGTTAGGGGGGATTTTTTAATCCACCCCCTAAAAACTAAAGTTCCAAATGCTGGTTAAGCAAAGACAAACTGGTTAGTATTAGTTAAATTCAAACTACTGGCTTGAATCCCAGTCAGAGTAGCTAGAGTTTGATTATTGAAGACAATCGCAGTATCTCCACCAACTTGATTTAACTTGAGTGTAGATGTGGTTATACCTAAGCTAACAGCACCTTGAATACCAATGACATCAGTACCCAGTTGGAAGTCAAGCACGGTATTAGCAGCTTTAGGTAATTCAGCATTGACAATCCAGAATTGGTCAGCACCAGCGCCACCGGAAATTAAGTTACCGCCACCAAGACTAACTCTAAAGATATCGTTACCATCACCACCTAAAGTTCGGTCATTGCTGCCCAGGAAGAAGGTATCATTACCCACGCCACCAGATATGCGGTTGCCACCTTGTCCATCTCTAGCATCAAAGGTATCATTACCATCGCTACCGAAAGCGCGATCGCCTTTATTCACGTAGATTGTATCTTCACCGCTACCTGCATCAACGATATTGTTGCCAGCAAAGGGAGAAATTGCCCCGAAGACAGTATCAACAGTGTCATTACCTGCGCCAGTGAAAATGGTGTCGTTGATGCCATCAGTGCCACCACTGACAAACAAATCATCCTTACCAGTTGTTCCGGCAATATATTGAGTAGCTTGTGCTATAGCCGCAGATATACCTAAACGGGAATCAAGGGACAGAGGTTTGTCTAGTTCCAATACCACCATCTCATTGTTGTCAATCGCGGGAGGACGACCAATAGAGAAGGGATAGTTGTTATCATTTGCCACCAAAATGGTTTTGCTGTCGAGTACCAACACATCTTCAATGGTTTGGAATGGCATATCATAAGTAGTTTTGCCATCACCATTGAGATCATTGGTGTCTTGGATATTGAGAAGGTTAGCAACTTCCTCTTTCGAGACAAAGCCGTTAGCATCAATTTTGCCCAAATCAACCTTGAATATTTTCTTGAAAGCAGCCGTACTACCTTGTCCGTTATCCCGTTCAATGACTAGGAACTCGTTGTTATTGATAGGAGTGAAATCACCGATCGCATTACTGGTACTGGCTAATTGATAACGTCCTACTAATCCTTGGTAGCTTTCGGTGGCTACATCGAATTTATAAATCCGTACAGAACCCGCAGGATCGCCCACAACAGTTCCTTCCAGCATCGGGTAGATGGTTTGACGGTCAGGACTAAATGCCATTCCTTCAAAGCCTTGGGAGCGGTTGAGGTTTGCCGTTACGAGGTCGCCGTAGTAGGGTTGATTGGGGGCAAAGTATTCCGGTGAATTATTGAAGTAAGGAGTATTTAAATTCCCGTTGGGATTAGCATAGCCTGTACCAGCTAAGTAATCATTAACTAGAACTTGTCGCCCTGTTTTGGGGAAGTCGGTAAAGAAACCATCTACACCCAAATCAATGAACTTACGGAACTCTGCGCCGGGGTCGTTTTTGTAAGTATCAGCAAGGAAGAACTCGTCATTTCTTAAAGTGTAGAGATGGACGATTAAACCAGCTTTGTGGGCATCTTGAATCAGGGTTGTGGGTGTGCCTAAAACGCGATCGCCATCACTAATTTGACCATCACCATTCAAATCATCAGGTTGTCCATTCCCATTGGCATCTACCGTCAATTGGGGAATAATCCGCTGTTTATTTGGTCCAATACCTTGGGCATAAGTAGCAATTTCTGCTAAACCTGCGGGGGTGGAAAGATTGGTATAGGTGCGAGTATCACCAGCAACTACAAAGTCATAAGGTTGACCAGATCCGCCAAATAATTGTACCAGAGGAATATCAATCCCTGCGGTGGGCATGTTGGTACTTTTCAGTGCCTTGAGGTTGGAGACTTCAAAGGATTGAATGAAGACGCGAGATGGGTCGGTAAAGTTCTCAGCTTTGAGGGTGTTTGCTAAGATTTGGCTAGTGTTGATGCCTTGCTGTTGGAAAAAAGTAGGGTGTTTGGTTTCGGGATAAATACCGATTTTGCGTCCCGTTTCTAGTTCAACTTGTTTTACTAAATCAATTACTTCTTTCAGGGTTGGTACTTTCAATCCATCCTTGTCAAAGGTAGTACCACGTAAAGCTGGGATACGTTCGATCGCATTTAGTTCCTTGACTTCTGCCAGGGTAAAATCTTCAGCAAACCAACCGGCCACATTGCGACCATCTAAATCTTTGATTTTCAGGCGATCGGCAAACTTATCACGTAAGTAAACATCCGTACTTGTGTCGGTGGTATTGATAACTGGCTTACCATTAGTATCTCGTTGAATTGTGCCGTCAGTATTGAGAACACCGACTGCCAACATGGGTTCGTGACGGGCAATTAAGATACCGTCTTTTGTTACCACTAAATCGGGTTCAACGAAATCTGCACCTTGAGCGATCGCTAATTTGTAGGCTTCTATTGTATGTTCTGGACGTTCACCACTTGCACCCCGGTGGCCGATGACAATGGGGACTTTACCTGTGAGTGTATCAAATTTAGGAGTAGAAAGCACAGTGGGATTTTGGGGCGATCGCACTTGATTAGCAGTAATTTGATCCCGCACCAAATCCCCTGTACCGGGGAAATCAGTGAAATAACCATCTACACCCAAATTAATGAATTGACGGTACTCTAATTCAGGATTGTTATTGTAATTTGATGCCAGAGAACGGCTTTCATGGCGGAAAGTATAAGGATGGACAACCAAACCCTCTTTGTGGGCATCACTAACCAAACTCGTCGGCGCTAGAGTAACCTTGTCAGCATCGTTGATTGTGCCATCATTATTGAGATCATCAGGTTTACCATCATTGTTATTATCAACTGTTTTCACGGAAATAATCTGGCGTTTCCAAGGACCAATACCCTCAGCATAGGCAGCAATTTCTTTCAAACCAGCAGGAGTCAATAAATCTCCATAGGTGCGAGTATCTCCCTTAACAGTGAAATCATAAGGACGAGCATTAACATCTTGATACAACAATGTTCCATCATTAGCCACATCATAGGCATCAAGCAATTGCACCAAAGGAATATTCACACCAGCCGCTGGCATGACGGTGTTATTTAAGTCCTTGAGATTGCTGACTTCAAAGGACTGAACAAAAACTCGTTTGGGATCAGTAAATCCTTTGGCTTTGAGGGTGTCAATCAGTTTTTCTTCCAGAGACAAGCCCAAATTATCGTGAAAAGTGGGGTGTTTGGTTTCAGGATAAATACCGATTTTCTTCCCAGTTTGTACCTCAACCTCTTTCACCAAATCAATAATTTCGCTCAGGGTGGGAACTTGTAGAAGACCGTTGTAGACTTGATCTCGGAAAGCTTGAGGCATCACAGCCCGCAGAGTTTTGATTTCTGCCAATGTAAAATCAGAAGCAAAGAAACCTTCTTCAGCTACACCATCTACCATCTTTGTGGTTTTCCGACTAGCAAATTCGGCACGACTAGCAACATCGGTAGTGTTAATGAGATTGGGTTCATGACGGGCAATTAATATCCCATCTTTAGTAGATACCAAATCTGGTTCGATGAAGTCTGCACCGCGTAAAATCGCCAAGCGGTAGGCTTCAATGGTGTGTTCTGGTAGTTCACCACTAGCGCCACGATGGCCAATTACAATGGGGTTTTGACCATTGAGAGTATTCAGTTTAACAGGGTT
>JANMGZ010000618.1:0-2618 GCA_031374905.1 Dolichospermum sp. OTE_70_metabat_362_sub | reverse complement strand
GCCAAGAACGAACCAGGCCATGAACTGTTTTTAAGGTTTCTTGAGTTTGTGAAGTTATGTCATTATTCTGTTAATTACATATATTGTGATTCATTTACTAAAAAATCATCTGATAAGTCAAAGTGTTTTATAAACAAATTGCATATTCTGGCATTCTTCAAATAATATTCTTGTTTGCTTATTTTGTCTGCGTAATATAGTTCATATATCTTGTCAATGTTACAAATATTAGGTCTGTTCTCATAAACTAAACATTTGTTATCAACCGTTAAGTTCTCGCAACTTCCATCTTCCTTAAAACTATAGGGGAAGTTTAGAAATTCGGTTTTAAAAGGTTCTTCTAGTGCTTGAACATTATTTATAACAAGGCCGATATATCTACAACATGATCCACATCCGGTACAGTTGAATTCCATACAAGTCTTCCTTAATTTAATTATTTGCTCTGAATATTCTTTGCCTATAAATCAGCTACTTATTTAATTTATACAAAATTTGAATAGAAGACAAACTAAGCTTAAACTGCATCCCTTATAAATATAGGTAAGAGCCTAATCCTCAAAGATTACAAGTTAGTTGAATGTAAATTAATAGCATTTAACTTTTTATGTAATTTTGAGTAGATTGGTACTTTAACTTAGTACAAAGTACCAAGTTAATCTTCAGCAGGAGACAACACTACTATGTTAACAAAAAAAAGAAAAAATCAAGATTTTAATTTGGGATTCATGGAGCCAGATAATCTGTATGGATTTGCGCCACTGGCGGCGGTTCCCTTGTGGGTATGGGCCACAGGTGCTCTGGTTGTTGGTGGTACTGGTGGTGTATATGCAGGCAATAAAATAGGCAGAGATAAACAAGAAACTGAGGATAATACCGCTCTTGCCACTGCAACGGCTAAAATTAGTGAAGATACAGTTAATTTAGGTAATAACAAAGCTGCCAAAGATACCGCAAGTGCTAATCCTGGCCCAAATGGATTAGTGTTGGCACTAAACGATCAAATAGCAGAATCAAAAGAGCTTTTTGACAAAAATATGGCTCTAAATACTGAACAGAAGTCCATACTTGATGGAATTGGTAAAGAAGCTATAGAGGACATCGGAAAAATTTCTGATCCTATTCTGAAGCGTAGGGCTTTGATGGGTTTAGCTTTGAAGAATGCAAATGCATTTTCTGGAAAGTTAGGCAATCTTGAAATACCTGCAGCACTTGAAGGAACAAAAAATACAGCTAAACTTAAGGATGTTCCCTATACAGTAGCTGCCCTCAAGAAAGAGCTGAGTCAACTTGTAGATGACAGCCTAGGTACTTTAACAGATGAAAAAATAAGAATTAAGGAGTCTATAGGCGATAAGAACAGTCATTTAAGTAATAATGCTGATAAGGATGGTTCCCTTTTACCAGCAGAATCAACTGCATACTATATTGGTGATGTTGTTAACTATATGGACTCAAAGGATCAAGCTCGCATTAAAGAAGAGATTGCTGGAGTTATGGGTGCATTAAAGAAAGCAGAAGGAAACAAAAAATTAGTAGCAACCGATATAGCCAACCAGTTAGTAGCAACAAAATTAAATAAAAAGCCACTACTTGACAAAGCAAAAGCAGATGCCTTTGCACAGAAATACTTAGAAACTGATGGTGATATTTATAGGGCTTTGCTTGAGATAGACCCACCCGATGTGAAAAAAGCAAAGATGGCCTTAGCAGAGAAGCTTGAAGATCTTGTTCCTATGGAGGTAGAAGATGCCGCTAGACAAGAAGGTGTGCAAGGTGGAATAAAAGCATCGAAGGAGTATTTGCTAGGTAAGAATACAGAAGCAGCTATAGAATTAGCAAAAGAAGGTGTGACAAGCCAAAAAGATGTTAATACGTTTGAAGGTATTATTGATGAAGGAGTTAAAGGCAGAGAGAAAAATAGTCCAATTCCAGTTATTCAGAAACCAACAATACAAAAGGTACAAACAACAGTGCCCAACAATCCTCCCACTCAACCTAAATCTAAATTTGAGGCTCTGTAGAAAGTTAAGCAAAAATAATTAATAGAAAGGAATAAGCTATGGCTGACTATTTATACATTGGAGTTGAAACAGATTTAGCGAAGAATCCAACTCGACTAAAAGCAGTTGAAGAACAGACAAAACGAATGGAGAGCTTGTTACATCAACGATATAAAGGTCTTGATTTAAACGCAGACGATGGATTTTCTTCAGCAACAGAGGTTGTTGTCCGAGGATTTCAAGCCGAGCAAGGATTAAAGGCTGATGGAATTGCTGGGCCTAAGACTAACAGGGCTTTTGATCAGTTAGAGTTAGCTCTTCAAATCGAAAAGCTTAAAAGTACCAACTCAGGCTTTGAAATGATTGAAGCAGGCCCTCAGGTCCCTATTGCAAAGACAATCCGAGGTTTTCAGATGACTTACAATAAAAAATATGGTGAGGACATAAAAGCTGGTAAAAAAATGGCTCTTGAAGTAGATGGGTTTGTTGGACCTAAAACTAAGGTTGCTCTTGAAGACCAACTTAAAACGCCTGAGACTACAGCTAAGCCTGAGACTACAGTTAAGCCTGAGACTACAGTTAAGCCTGAGACTACAGTTAAGCCTGAGACTACAG
>JANMGZ010000610.1:0-3702 GCA_031374905.1 Dolichospermum sp. OTE_70_metabat_362_sub | reverse complement strand
GTGTAGTGAAAATTCAGGGAAAAACCTCATGGCAAAACAGTTAAACCTTCTCTCCAAGGGACAGGTCATCACCACCGCCCTGCACACCGAAATGCAACGGTCATACCTAGAATATGCCATGAGTGTGATTGTGGGGCGAGCTTTACCAGATGTTCGAGATGGGTTAAAACCAGTACATCGGCGCATTTTATATGCCATGCACGAACTCGGTTTAACACCAGATCGACCTTACCGAAAATGCGCCCGTGTGGTGGGGGATGTTCTCGGTAAATATCATCCTCACGGTGATCAATCAGTTTATGATGCGTTAGTTCGGTTAGTCCAAGACTTTTCTAGCCGTTATCCCTTGCTGGGGGGACATGGTAACTTTGGCAGCGTGGATAATGACCCACCAGCAGCCATGCGTTACACAGAAACCCGTCTCGCACCTGTGGGACATGAGGGAATGTTGGCAGAAATTGCCGAAGAGACTGTAGATTTTACTGGCAATTTCGACAATTCCCAACAAGAACCTACTGTACTACCTGCTCAATTACCATTTTTGTTACTGAATGGTTGTGCCGGAATTGCCGTAGGAATGGCCACAAATATTCCTCCTCACAATTTGGGAGAAATCGTAGATGGGTTAATTGCCTTAATTGACAATCCAGAATTAAGCGATGAAAAATTATTTCAATTAATTCCCGGTCCAGACTTTCCTACCGGCGGGGAAATAGTTGATCATGGCGGCATCAGAGAAGCCTACACCACTGGTAAAGGTGGTGTTGTCATGCGCGGTATAGTCACAATGGAAGAAATTCCTGCCACCAGGGGAAGTAAACGCCGCACAGCATTAATAGTCACAGAACTGCCATTTCAAGTTAATAAAGCTGGATGGATTGAGAAAATCGCCGATTTAGTCAATCAAGGTCGTTTACTGGGAATTTCTGACATTCGAGATGAGAGTGACAGAGACGGAATGCGCGTAGTTATTGAACTCAAACGCGATACTAATCCCCAAGAACTGCTCCAGCATTTGTATCATCAAACCGCTTTACAAACTACCTTTGGCGCAATTCTTTTAGCGATAGTTGATGGACAACCCCGCCAATTAAGCTTACGGCAACTATTAGACGAATTTCTCAAGTTTCGAGAACATACCCTCAACCGTCGCTACAGTTACGAATTAGGGAAAGCGGAAAATCGGGTAAATGTCCTGGACGGATTGCTGAAAGCTTTATCAAATCTGGATGATGTTATTGCTATATTACGGCAAGCTCCTGATGGTAGTACCGCCAAGATGACACTTTGTAGTCAACTAGATTTAAGTGATGTCCAAGCAGATGCAATTCTGTCCATGCCATTACGTCGTCTCACTGGTTTAGAACAGCAAAACTTACAACAGGAATTTGACCAACTTAACCAGGAAATTACCCTCTTGCGGACATTACTGGACGACAGACGGGAATTACTCAAAGCCCTAAAAAAAGATTTGCGAACTCTCAAACGGAAATACAATGATCCACGACGCACGAAAATAGTTCACACTACAGAAAAAGAAAAACCAGTTTCTGAAGAGAAAGGTAAAGCTAAACCAGCAGTAGCAGCAGAAAATTCTCCAGCGAAAATCCCCACTCCTAAACCGGAACAACCACTAGAGGAAACCATTGTCGAAGTTACTCAGCGGGGTTATGTGCGGCGGATTTCCCCCAACAGTAAAAAAACAAAAGGGGAAAACGGTTTGCTGGATCATGATTTCCTGATCCAAACGGCATTAACTAATACTCACAAAGACCTGTTAATCCTCACTAGCGGTGGTAAAGTCTATCCGATTACGGTGGGAGATATTCCCCTAACTACGGGACGTAGTTCGACTTCGCTCACTACAAGTTCAGCGCGAGGAACGCCATTGATTACGATGCTTACCAGCACCGCCCAAGGTAACACTGAAGCTATTGTTACTCGGTTCTTGCTGCCGGAAAACCCGGAAACGTCGGAAATGGTGCTGTTAACGAAGGAAGGACGGATTAAACGCCTATCTTTATCAGAATTTGTGAATTTCTCACGGCGAGGAATTACTATTTTGAAGCTTAAAGATAATGATGAATTAGCTTTTACCCAATTCCTTAGCAGCGGAGAACATTTAATTTTGGCGAGTTCTAGCGGTCGTCTATTAAGGTTTCCGGTTAATGATGAACAACTACCAATTATGGGTCGGGCTGCAATGGGGTTACAAGCTTTCCGCCTTTTGAAAAATCAGCAGATGGTTGGTTGTGTCAATGTCAGCAAATATAACCAATTATTATTAGTGACGGATGAAGGATATGGCAAAATTATGGCTGCAAATCAGTTGAGGGCAGCGAATCGGGGGGATTTAGGAATACAACTTGTGAAATTTAATAACAAAACTGACAATTTAGCGGCTATGGTTCCCGCAAAACCAGGTTCGGAGGTGGCATTATTGACAAATAAGGAGCGAGTTATTCGCGTATCGGTAGATGCAGTTCCTAATCTCAACAAAGATAGTAAGGGTGAAAGTATTTGTCAACTTAACAGGGATGAGAGGATTATCAGTGTGGTGGAAGTAGAGTAGGGTTTTGACTGAGATATAAGAACCCCTTCCCCCTTCGGATTCACCAGTCGCCTACGGTGGGAAACCCGCCTACAGCGCTGGTTCACCGTAAGCAAGGAGGGGGCTATGATCTAATGTATAGAATTTGGTTTGATTTTGGTATCCCTTATAGACAGAGTAACGCACCCTACTATACTCTTCTTCCTTGTTCTTTTAATAATATATCCATCCATTCTCGATCTTCGGCTAACAAATCTGGTATGGGAGGAATATTATAATCTAAGGTTAGATCAAATGCAGCTTGTTCATATATTTCTAAGAACAAATTCTGTAAATTTAACTCTATTTCCTCTTCTCCTTTTTGTAAAGGTATGGGAAAATTAGGTATGGTTTCTTTGAGAGAAAATGCAAATAATTGAGCCGATGGAAACCGATAGGATCTCACAGTTAAAATGCGATAATCTGTATCAGAAACTCTGGTGACAATAGGCATTTTTTCCCCAGTTCTAATTAAGTCAATTTCTACTAAGTTAGTATCACTTTGCAATATTTTCTCCCGTTTATCTAAATAAGACTTTCTACCTTCTTTAGTTTTTTTATTAGTAGGAGAAAGTATCTCAATTACAGTGATTACTCTACCTGTAGAAACCTCTCTAATTTCTAAATATCCTTCTTTAATTTCTAAAGGTAATGGTAAGGTGACAGTAATCGCCTTGTTTCCTGTTTCTGTGGGTAAAGTTGCTATTGCAGTTTTACTAATATTCGATTTTTGTTCTTGTTTAACTGATAAAATTGCCACATCAGGAATACCAATTAATAAAGAATCTTCAGTATCAAGTCTATAAGTACGTTTTTCTATAGCTACTCGATATTGAGGACGCAAAGTGGGAGAGATAGCAATAGCGATCGCTGTAATTAATCTATGATGTACTTCTGACCATAAATCAGGATTTTCTAAGTAGGGATTCATCCCTGGAAATGGTGAACTCATAAATTTATCACTACAATATTCTAGGAGTTACTATTTCAGTATAGCATTTATGCAGGTTCAGAGATTTGAGACTTGCTAAATTTTGGTAAAGTAAACAATTATTTAGTTTGATCAAATTTAATCACAAAAGCGATCGCAATACTCACCATCAAAATCAATG
>JANMGZ010000681.1:0-1583 GCA_031374905.1 Dolichospermum sp. OTE_70_metabat_362_sub | reverse complement strand
AAAAACGCTGGACACAAATGTTAGAATTAGCATGGTCTATTCGTAACGGTCATGCTGAAACTAAGAACAATTAAAGTTAATTCAGCTTTGTTGGGTTGACGCAAGGAAACCCAACATTTTCAGAGAAATATTAGTTTTTACAATGTTGGGGTTCACCCTTTTTACAAATTTTACATTGTTGGATTTCATCGTTTTTACATTGTTGGGTTTCACTTCGTTCTACCCAACCTACAATTTATTATAAGAAGTTACTAATACTTCGGTAATTTTTACTCGTTTTTGAGCATTAGAATTAATTGATCTCGCTGCTGATATGGTGTGAATATTAAAACCACTATAAAGGTCACGAATAAATGGAGAATCAGAATTAGATAACATAACTTTTACACCTTTATCAGCTAATTTAATAAAAATATCCCTGAGTTTTATTTGTTGATTCTCGTTAAAACAAAAATTACTATAAGCTGTAAAATTGCTAGTTGGACTTATAGGATAATAGGGCGGATCAAAATAAACAAATTCATTACTACCAGTTGCACAATTTAGCACTTCTTCAAAATTAGCTTGTTTAATTTCTACTTTCTTGAGAGCAAACGACGCTAATTTCAAAACTTCTTCTTGACAAATACCAGGATTTTTATATTTACCTACAGGGACATTAAATTTCCCCTGAGAATTAACCCGATAAAGTCCATTAAAACAAGTTTTATTCAGATAAATAAACCGAGCCGCTTTGTCTAAATCTGTCCCAGTATAAGAATTTCTCACATCATAATAATAATCTGAATTATGGCTTTGCTTATGTGCTTGTAGCAAAGTTATTAAGTCCTCAAGATGATCTCTAACGCACCGATAAGTAAGAATTAAATCTGCATTAATATCAGTTAAAACTGCATGAGATGGTTGCAAATAGAAAAAAACTGCTCCTCCTCCTAAAAATGGTTCATAGTAAGTTTTGTAATCCTTGGGAAAATAGTCTTTATATTGCGAAATCAATCTAGTTTTACCCCCAGCCCACTTTAAAAACGGCCGTGGGTAAGTTTGTTTAGGGATTTGACTTACCATCTACTTACGATTAAACTAAAAACTAACTAATCAATAAAGTTTATAATAAGGTAGTCTAAATTCAAATGTTTGATGGATTTTGGGATAACGTCTTTCGCTACCCTCGGTACTTGATTAGTATCGTCTTAGGTATTTTTCTAAACACCCTTGAGCCGCTGTTTCCACTCTTAAAACGTCCTGTGACGCTGATTGCTATTTTAGGCTTTTTTGCCGGTGGTCTTTTTTTCGTAACGCTTACCGTGCGGGCTATGCTGGGATTGAATACAATCTAAACCAGAGCTAAAAAAGGGTTGAGCCTATTGGACAGTTGCTGTTGATTCTATCACCTCAAGCACCGTCCACTCTAATTTGCATTTAGAATTATGTTATTTAACCTCTGTGAGAAGGCGGAATTTATATGGCTACAAATCGCCGCGTTTCCCGCGTTGCTGAATTAATTAAACGGGAAGTTAGCCAAATGTTACTCAACGGTATTAAGGATGACCGTGTGGGTATGGGAATGGTCAGTGTTACTGATG
>JANMGZ010000670.1:0-2795 GCA_031374905.1 Dolichospermum sp. OTE_70_metabat_362_sub | reverse complement strand
CTGTGCCACTCTAGAGGAAGCTGGCCGGGTTTTTGCCCAAATGGAAGCAATGGGATGGAAAACTGTCCACTTTTACCCTACATCTGAAGCTTCTCCCTATGAACCCTTTGACCCTGAAAATGAGTTGAGTTGGGGTCAAATGCAGGTTTTAGCTGATTTGGTGAATGGTCAGTCGTCAGTTGTCAGTGGTCAGTTGCCAAAACCAAAAACAGCGATAATTGCGACTGTGGGGGCGTTACAGCCACATTTACCGCCACCGGATGCGTTTAAATCGTTCTGTGTAACTTTGGAAAAAGGGATGGAATTTGATTTAGATGGGTTTGGGGAAAAAATCACGATTTTGGGATATGAACGAGTTCCGCTGGTAGAAACAGAAGGACAATGGAGTAGACGCGGGGATATTGTGGATGTGTTTCCGGTGTCCTCTGAGTTGCCTGTGCGATTAGAATGGTTTGGCGACGAAATTGAACAAATTCGGGAATTTGACCCCACTACACAGCGTTCAGCTTTGGATAAGGTGGAAAAAATTACTCTGACTCCTACAAGTTTTGCACCTATCGTTTCAGATGCACTGAAGGATCTACCAAATGTAGAGACGTTCCATGGAACGTCTCTACAAGAATTAGAAGGGAGTCGGCGGTTTTTGGGGTTGGCTTTTGCAAAACCTGCTTCATTATTAGATTATTTATCTGAAAATACTCTTGTCGCCATTGATGAACCAGAACAATGTTATGCTCATAGCGATCGCTGGGTGGAAAATGCTCAAAGTCAGTGGTCAGTGGTCAGTTGTCAGTTGTCAGTTGAATTAACTAAAATTCATCGGAATTTTGATGAGTGTATAGCGGAAATTGGGAATTTTAGAAAGTTATATTTATCGGAGTTGTCTGAAGAAAATAGTGGACTGAATTTGGCTAGTAGACCTTTACCTGTTACACCTCATCAATTTGCCAAATTAGGGGAAACAATTAGAAATGAGAGAGAACGCAATTTTGCAGTTTGGATACTTTCGGCTCAACCTTCTCGTTCATGTTCTCTCCTGCAAGAACACGATTGTCCCGCGCAGTTTATCCCCAATCCCCGTGATTATCAAGCTATTGATAAACTACAAATTAATCATATCCCGATTGCTCTTAAATATTCCGGTTTAGCAGAATTAGAAGGTTGTATTTTACCCTCTTATCGGTTAGTTATTGTCACCGATAGAGAATTTTATGGACAACATTCTTTAGCGAATTTTGGCTATGTTCGCAAACGTCGTCAAGCCACATCTAAACAAGTTGATCCTAACAAATTACGTCAAGGGGATTTTGTTGTTCATCGTAGTCATGGAATTGGTAAATTTGTTAAATTAGAAAGCTTAACAATTAATGATGAAACCCGTGATTATTTAGTTGTTCAATATGCAGATGGTTTATTAAGAGTTGCGGCTGATCAAGTTGGTTCTTTATCTCGATTTAGAACCAATGCAGATAAACCTCCAGAACTGCATAAAATGACCGGAAAGGCCTGGGAAAATACTAAAAACAAAGTCCGTAAAGCCATTAAGAAATTAGCGGTAGATTTGTTAAAGTTGTATGCAGCGAGATCAAAACAACAAGGTTTTTCCTATCCCGCAGATATGCCTTGGCAAGAAGAAATGGAAGATTCTTTTCCCTATCAACCTACCACAGATCAGTTAAAAGCTGTGCAAGATGTGAAACGGGATATGGAAAGCGAAAGACCGATGGATCGGTTAGTATGTGGAGATGTAGGTTTTGGTAAAACTGAAGTGGCAATTAGGGCTATTTTTAAAGCTGTCACCGCAGGAAAGCAAGTTGCACTTTTAGCACCAACAACAATTCTAACTCAACAACATTATCATACAATTAAAGAACGTTTTGCCCCTTATCCTGTGAATGTGGGTTTACTGAACCGGTTTCGCAGTGCAGAAGAAAAACGCAATATTCAAAAACGCCTCGCAACTGGAGAATTAGATATAGTTGTGGGGACACATCAATTATTAGGAAAAGGTGTACAATTTAAAGATTTAGGACTTTTGGTAATTGACGAAGAACAAAGATTTGGAGTTAATCAAAAGGAAAAAATTAAAAGTCTCAAAACTCAAGTTGATGTTTTAACTCTTTCTGCAACTCCTATTCCCAGAACCTTATATATGTCTTTATCGGGAATTCGAGAAATGAGTTTAATTACGACTCCACCCCCAAGTAGAAGACCAATTCAAACCCATCTTGCACCTTTAAATTCTGATATTATTAGAAGTGCAATTCGTCAAGAATTGGATCGAGGTGGACAAGTATTTTATGTAGTTCCGCGAGTCGAAGGAATTGAAGAAACCACGACAAAATTACGAGAAATGGTACCAGGAGGAAGATTTGCGATCGCACATGGTCAAATGGACGAAAGCGAGTTAGAATCAACTATGCTGACTTTCGGCAACAATGACGCTGACATTCTCGTTTGTACCACAATTATTGAATCTGGTTTAGATATTCCGCGAGTTAATACAATATTAATAGAAGATGCTCACCGTTTCGGATTATCTCAATTATATCAATTGCGGGGTCGAGTAGGCCGGGCAGGAATTCAAGCTCACGCATGGTTATTTTACCCCAAACAAAGAGAATTATCCGATGCAGCCAGACAAAGATTAAGAGCAATTCAAGAATTTACACAACTCGGTTCTGGATATCAATTAGCAATGCGAGATATGGAAATTCGCGGTGTGGGAAACTTGCTAGGTGCAGAACAATCTGGTCAAATGGATGCAATTGGTTTTGATTTGTACATGGAAATGT
>JANMGZ010000669.1:0-6736 GCA_031374905.1 Dolichospermum sp. OTE_70_metabat_362_sub | reverse complement strand
GCCAAAGACGTAATTTTACACATCATCCGTATATTAGGCGTAAAAGGTGGCGTAGGTTATGCTTACGAATTTGCCGGCACAACCTTTGCACAAATGAACATGGAAGAACGGATGACCGTTTGTAACATGGCCATCGAAGGTGGGGCGCGATGCGGATATGTTAACCCCGACCAAATTACTTACGACTATCTAAAAAATAGAGACTTCGCCCCCAAAGGTGCAGACTGGGAAAAAGCAGTTACTTGGTGGGAATCCCTCAGTAGTAATATTGATGCCGAATATGATGATATAGTAGTATTTAATACTGAAGATATTCCTCCTACAGTCACATGGGGAATTACACCAGGTCAAGGAATTGGCGTAGATGAAAAAGTCCCCACAGCCGCCGAACTCCTAGAAGAAGACAGATTTATAGCCGAAGAAGCATATCTTTACATGGACTTATATCCCGGTCAAGCGATTCAAGGCACAAAAATTGATGTCTGCTTCATCGGTAGCTGTACCAACGGACGCATTAGCGATTTAAGAGAAGCTGCCAAAATTGCCCAAGGTCGCCAAGTTGCCAAGGGTGTGAAAGCCTTTGTAGTCCCCGGTTCAGAAAGAGTCAAAAAAGAAGCCGAAGCCGAAGGACTAGATAAAATCTTCCAAGCAGCCGGCTTTGAATGGAGAGAACCAGGATGTTCCATGTGTTTAGCCATGAACCCTGACAAACTCCAAGGCAGACAAATCAGCGCCTCCTCCTCCAACCGTAACTTCAAAGGCAGACAAGGATCATCATCCGGTCGCACCTTACTCATGAGTCCCGCAATGGTAGCCACAGCAGCTATAAAAGGCGAAATCGCCGACGTGCGCGAGTTGCTGTAGTGGTGTAAGAAAAATCTTGTGGGGTGGGCATCTTGCCTGCCCAAATTAGGACAGGCTAGAAGCCCGTCCCACAAGAAAAAACTCTCTTAAATTCTTCTTCCTTCGTGTCCTTCGTGCCTTCGTGGTTTATTAATTATGGTAAGTGAAGTAAAATATATATCCGGTAACGCCGTTCCCCTTATCGGTAACGACATAGACACCGACCGAATTATCCCCGCCCGCTACTTAAAAGCTATCACCTTTGACAACTTAGGAGAAGGGGTGTTTGTTGACGACAGAAAAGCCTTAAACGGTGAACATCCGTTTGACCAAATCCATTATCAAGGCGCGAAAATCCTCATAGCTAACCGCAACTTTGGCTGTGGTTCATCACGGGAACACGCACCTCAAGCCCTGGCAAAATGGGGAATTAAAGCCCTGATTGGTGAAAGCTTCGCGGAAATCTTTTTTGGTAACTGCGTGGCAATGGGGATACCATGCGTAACTGCACCTAGTGAAATAGTTAAGCAAGTGCAAGAATTAGTTATTGCTAACCCTGAAAAAGTCCTTACCATAGATTTGGAAAAATTGCAAGTACAAATTGGTGATTTTACTGCCTCAGTTGTCATCAGTGAAGGGACAAGAAGCGCCTTTATTGCGGGAACTTGGGACGCTTGCGGGCAGTTAGTAGCAAATACAGAACAGGTAAAAGCAACAGCAGCCAAATTACCCTATATTGCTTGGGGTAATTTAACAGCTAGTTAGTATATATAGGGGCGTTCCATGAAACGCCTCTACAATTATGGAATTAATTATTAAATGAATACAATTAATTATTGGTTAATGAAGTCAGAACCATCAGTTTATAGTATTACTGATTTACAACAGCAAGGTGAGACTATTTGGGATGGTATCCGTAATTATCAAGCCCGGAATTTTTTGAAGCAAATGCAAATAGGAGATTTAGCCTTTTTCTATCATTCTAATGCTGAACCTCCAGGGATTTTTGGTTTAATGCGAATAGTTGAAACAGGTATTGCTGATCCGACACAATTTGATGTAAATAGTAAATATTATGATCAAAAATCAACTCCTGAATCTCCCCGTTGGCAAACTGTAAAGGTGGAATTTGTGGAAGTTTTTAATCATCCTCTTTCACTATCAACACTTAAAGCAAAGTTTAGTGATGATGAATTATTAGTAGTAAAAAAAGGTAATCGTTTATCAGTAACTCCTGTAATGGAATCAGTCGGAAGTAGGATTTTAGAAATAGGAAGGAATATTTAGAGAATTGTCTGTTGGGTTAAACAAAGTCAAAGCTAACAAAATATGTAAAATTTTGGCTTATTCCTTGTGCCTAACCTTTATTCCTTGTGGTTAAAATGGTATTTAGATCCCCGACTTCTTAGAGAAGTCGGGGATCTTTTTCTTTTTATGTTCACTTACCCAAAAAGCGTTATCCTAGATGACAAACTTTAAAGATAATTTATGACACCGGAAGAAATAGCAGGTACATTAACAGAGTTATTTAGTGCTGAAGTTTTAAATTCCATAGCCCCTGGTTCTTGGCAGGTAGAAACTGCTGAGTTTCGATTATTGGTGCTGCTTTCCGAAGATAATACTTGGTTGCGGGTATTGTTGCCAATTATGCCTTTACAAGAAGCCGCAGCATTCCTGACACAGTTCCTAGAAGCTAATTTTGATGATACTCAGGAAACAAGGTATGCTGTATACGATGGGGTAGTGTGGGGGGTATTTCAGCACAATAGTGGCACTTTAACTAATGCAGACTTTGCGAATGCGATCGCTCGTCTGATTTCATTATATCAAGCTGGTGTCAATGATGTTTTCAATAATTTAGTAGAAACTCGTATCCGCGAAATTATTAAAGCAGCTAAACAACAGGGACAATCTCTAGAAGCCAGTATGCAAAATCTAGATCGTTTTTATGCAGAAGGATTATTAGGTGATATTGACCAAAATCCCCAGGGCAGAGAACAAGTATTAGCAGCTTGGCGACGACAATTAGAACGTCTTTGGGGTGATATGTAGTTGACACGATAGGGAAATAGGGGAGAATTTATCAAGCACAAATGACACAGACTGTAAGGAATCCAGGGTATGACATTCGCAGAAATCCAAACTAAAATCAAAAACCAAGTAGCTAAAATCGAAGAACAGCAACAAGCATTATCAGATTCCCAAAAAGAATTATCTTTGCTTTTTGAGCAGAAAAAAATCATGGAACAAGCAGCTTATGAAAAAATCAAAGAAGCAGCCCAGTTATTAAGAGAAGCACAAGCTGATTTAGAGTTTACGAATGAAGATATTCTAGACATCACTAAATCTAAAATGATTAGACCTGAAGAAGAAGATGACTTTGACCTGATAGAAAAATATAACCCGAATAGTTTAATTTTAGGGGCTGTACAAATTGATGTAGAAAAAGATGGATTTAGTATAGTAGAAGGTCAAAAAGAATTGGCCAATGCCCTAAATGAGAAACTAGATGATTTTGAATTTGCTTTATCACGTTTACCTTTAGAAGAACGAGATTATGCAAAAATCAAGTTACAAACTATAATAAGTAATTTTGTAAATCAGTAATAAATGACCTGATGAATTTATGGATATTTTTGAAACCCTCAAAGCTGATTATGCTAGATTTCCTGTAAATCAGACTTACAGCATATATGCAGAAGATGTTTATTTTCAAGATGCTGTTTTCAAGTTTCGGGGAATTGAACTTTATAAATGGATGATTAAATTCATTCAAACTTTTTTCTTCAATCTCAAACTAGATTTACATCACATCCAATCGCAGGAAGAAATTATTAAAACTGAATGGACTATGAGTTGGAATTCTCCCTTACCTTGGAAACCGTATATTTCCGTGTCTGGTTGGAGTGAATTACGTCTGAATGCTGACGGTTTAATTGTTTCTCATATTGATTATTGGCATTGTTCTCGCTTAGATGTAATTAAGCAACATTTCATTTCTGTGAAAAACCAATCATAATGTAAATAAATGTAAATAAAATTCAGGCAGTAAGGAATAATTAATGCGAGTAATTTTAATGACAGGGAAAGGTGGCGTAGGTAAAACCTCCGTTGCCGCAGCCACTGGACTCCGTTGTGCAGAACTCGGCTATCGGACATTAGTTTTAAGCACAGACCCTGCCCACTCCCTTGCAGATAGCTTTGACGTTGAATTAGGCCATGATGCCCGCCTCGTTCGCCCTAATTTATGGGGTGCAGAATTGGATGCACTGCAAGAATTAGAAGGTAATTGGGGGGCTGTGAAACGCTACATTACCCAAGTTCTCCAAGCCAGAGGTTTGGACGGCATACAAGCGGAAGAGTTGGCAATTTTACCAGGTATGGATGAAATTTTCGGCTTGGTGAGAATGAAACGTCATTATGATGACGGCGAATATGATGTTTTAATTATTGACTCTGCCCCTACTGGTACAGCATTACGGCTGTTAAGTTTGCCTGAAGTTGGTGGCTGGTATATGCGTCGTTTTTACAAACCGTTTCAAAATATTTCCGTTGCTCTCAGACCACTGGTAGAACCTATTTTTAAACCTATTGCTGGTTTTTCTTTACCAGATAAAGAGGTAATGGACGCGCCCTATGAGTTTTATGAGCAAATTGAAGCTTTGGAAAAAGTTTTAACTGACAATACCCAAACTTCAGTCCGTCTAGTTACCAATCCCGAAAAAATGGTAATTAAGGAATCTCTTCGCGCTCATGCTTATCTAAGTTTGTATAATGTAGCCACAGATTTAGTGATTGCTAACCGGATTATTCCTCAAGAAGTTACAGATCCATTTTTCCAACGGTGGAAAGAAAATCAACAACAATACCGTCAAGAAATTCATGATAATTTCCTGCCGCTTCCAGTCAAAGAAGTACCTCTATACTCGGAAGAACTGTGTGGTTTAGCAGCCTTGGAAAGGTTGAAAGAAACTCTGTACAAAGATGAAGATCCAACTCAAGTTTATTATAAAGAAACTACCCTCAGAGTTGTCCAAGAGAATAACCAATACAGTTTGGAACTTTATTTGCCCAATATTCCTAAAAGCCAAGTTCAACTGAGTAAAACTGGAGATGAATTGAACATTACTATTGGCAATCATCGCCGTAATTTAGTATTACCCCAAGCCTTAGCGGCACTGCAACCAGCAGGGGCAAAAATGGAAGATGATTATCTAAAAATTCGCTTTGCTTGAAAGGTCAATTCTCTCTAAAAATATCAGATCCCACCTGAGTTCGGAGTTCGGAGTTTCTCCTTCAAAGACGGTACGCGAACGGGGTTATGATTTTTAAGAGCGATAGAATAGGGGTTTGAGATTCCTACTTGGGGCGAGTTTTCCACACATTATCTTATGTCGAACTCAGGTGATCCCCGACTTCCAGATCCCCGACTTCTTTAAGTAGTCGGGAATCTAAATTTATAAACCCAACCAAGCTAAGAAATTATCCCACCAAGAAGTAGAAAGATTTCCGCCAGATATTTTCATTTTTTGACTAGTTATGCAACTAGTAGGTTTAATTGAAGGTATGATTTATGTGAATAAGAACCATGAAGATTTGATTTTATTAATACCTGCTTTGTGAATAAGCAGGGCTAGTTTTAGAAATTCCTATTGGAAGCTCTATTACTAGTAATATTTAAATTATTTACAACATTCTGGCTACCGTACTCTAGCAAAAGATTTACCAAAGCCCACGGTTACTGTGTTTTTTATGAGTTATTAATAGTTCAGCAACTATGTAAATATTAGGTTATAATTGTAACGAAAATTAGGGTGTGAAGAAACCATGCTGGCAGCATTTGCTTTCAAGCACAGGTAATACTTCACCATGTTATCTATCATTAAGGAGCAGTTTTTGTCATGTCTAATATCAACCCCAGTGATGCCAGTGGTAAAAAAACCGCAGCAGGTATTTGCGCTATTCTTTTAGGTTCTTTGGGTATTCATAAATTCATTCTTGGCTACACCACCGAAGGTATCATTATGCTCTTGGGTACAATCCTCACGTGTGGATTCGGTGGGGTAGTCACAGGGGTTATTGGCTTGGCAGAGGGGATTATTTACTTGACCAAAACTGATGATGAGTTTTTTAATACATATATCACCAATAAAAAAGGATGGTTTTAATCACCTGGATCTGAAATTGTAGTTGCCGTTTAAGCTAATATTACACTAGTGTTAAAGTTATCTCTTAACCTGCTTTCATATCACAGTAAGCTAGTTCGCTGGGGTATATTAGGATTCTTCTTTACCCCACTACTTGGTACTTATTTGTATACTAAAGGCTATAAACTTCAGTTTCTAGTCTGCCCAATCCGGCACTTTACTGGTATTCCTTGTCCAGGTTGTGGCATGACGCGCTCTTTTTTGGCCATTGCTAGAGGAGATTGGCATCAAGCAGTGGCAGAACATTTGTTTGGACCGCTTTTATTTGCTAGTTTTGTGATTGCAGTAGTTCACATAATGCTAGAACTACTAACAAAACGCCAGATTACAGCCTTTTATTGGCAACTGCTAAAACTCAGAAAATTACAAATTATAGGGCTAAGTGCAATTTTTACCTACTACTTTCTCCGGCTGTATTACATTTCACAAACGGGAGAACTTTATTTTTCTTTTATTCATTCCCCTCTAGGTAAACTGCTTTCTGTATTCAATATTAGTTAAATACATAGTCTATTTTGATGACAAACTCTAATTTTTACTACCATGTTAACTATCAAACGTAAACAACTGACCTGGAGCATCTTTATTTTGATGGGCTTTGGTTATTTCAGCGCTATGTCTAATTTAGAAACGCATTATATTTTGAAAAGCTTGATTGTCTTGATGCCAATCCAGGGGTTAGCTCT
>JANMGZ010000614.1:0-1656 GCA_031374905.1 Dolichospermum sp. OTE_70_metabat_362_sub | reverse complement strand
CCCAACCTCCTCTACCTCCCCCAAGGTTTTATGATCAAGCTTTAAATAGGGTAGGTGACGTTGATGTTTAAATATCTATTTTTAGAAGACTTAGGCATATTCTCAAGATTAGAATGGCACAAACATCAAAAAATTAACATTATTATTGGTGAAAACGATACAGGTAAAACCTATATCCTGAAAATGCTCTATTGCATTGCCAAAAGTATCGAAGAATATACTAAACGCGCTGAGGCTGACAATAAAAGCTGGAAAGAAATTTTGGCTGAAAAAATACTTTGGGTTTACCAACCAAGCAAAATGAAACTTGGTGAACTTGTGCGTAAAAGTGGCTCTCGTCTTCATGTTGAAACTAAATTAACAGGAAATGGAACAACCGAAGATGAATATAGTTTCTCCTTTGGTAAAGATACAAAAGATACAATTACTAAATGCACAGTTTCAGCCCATAAAAAACCTGAGCTAAATGCCTTATATATCCCTAGCAAAGAAGTTTTAACTGCCTTTGATGCTATCGCAACTGTCAACGAACAACTAAAAATATTTGGATTTGACCAAACTCATCAAGATTTAATCCAATCTCTCAGAATACCTACTTCTTTGAAAAAGCTAGAACAGCCTTTAGAAGACATTTTGGATAATTTACAAAATCTATTTCCTGGTGAATTATCTAGAGAACAAAAAAGGTTTATTTTAAAAAGAGGACGGGAAAAATATGAAATGTCCCAGGTAGCAGAAGGAGTTAAAAAAGTTAGTATATTAACTACATTAATTCGTAATAAAACAATTAAACCTGGCACAATTTTATTTATTGATGAACCAAAAACTAACCTACATCCTCATACTATCACGGCTTTGTGTAACATGCTGTTTTCTCTTAGCCAACTTGATGTACAAATTTATATGACTACCCATACTTATTTTGTACTTAAACAGTTTGAAATTCTGGCTAGAAGACATCAAGAAAGTATTCAGTTATGCTGTCTCAAAAAAGGAGAAGATATCAATATTAAGTTTCATGATTTAAAAGCAGGAATACCAGATAATCCCATTATAGATGCTTCCATAAATTTATATGAAGAAGATGTCAGGCTAGATTTGGAATCATAAAATATGTCAGAGTTTTTGTACAGTTAATTGTGACATTTGTAAAACACGGTCATTCCAATTACCAAGTTCTTGATTTACCTGATTTCTAGCTTCTTTGTCGTTCCAGATTTGCTCCCATTTAAACAACCAACGGGTCAAGAACCGTCCTAAATTCGCTAATTCAAAAGCATAATCAAATTCTACATCTGGGGCTATCCATTCAAGAAAATACATTGTCTCTCTAATCAAATTTTTGACGACATCATTATTATTCTTGAGTTTGGACTAATTGGCATTTAGCAGCAATGAAAAGAAGGCAAGAGAAAATTACCCAACGTCTTTGAGAGACTGAGTGAAGTAGAATCGTGGAAAAAGAAGCAGAAACTAAGCAGCAGTTAGGTCAGCGTTCTTAAGTGTTTCTTCTGATTTAGGTTTTTTAGATGGGTGTTTTTTGACAGTGGGATAACGAGGACGTGGAGGTGGCTGATGTCCTTGGGGGCAACCAGGTGATTTACCGCGAGTTTTGGGGGGTTGGGCAGGAGTGCCAATAACAGCTAAAATTAGAGG
>JANMGZ010000599.1:0-5948 GCA_031374905.1 Dolichospermum sp. OTE_70_metabat_362_sub | reverse complement strand
GTCAGGTACGAGAAGCTATTGAAAGGGATAAACTCATTGAACGTGACCGTTTAGAATATTCTTGGGCGAGAATTCAAGAAGATTTGGAGAACAATTGGTACTTACTGTCTAAAGATATCGCAGATTTTGGCGAAAGATGCCAAAATGCGGCTAAGGCTGCTTGGGAAGCTTTCAATGCTCCTCGTAATCAAGATTAATGATGATATGTAGGGATATTCAACAACCAGATCCCCGACTTCTTAAAGAAGTCGGGGATCTGACTTTCGTAAAAACTACCGAAAATACTCAGAAAATCACACCCAAGAGAGATTTATTAGTAATTAAAGTAGTTTTTATCACATAAAAACTGATAATTACAATACTACTAACCAAAATAAAACAATGTATATTGTTCATATCTAGCACAGTAGGAAACATCAAGACAGAAACAAGCTAATAGTAAAAGGTAAATTTACTTCTTTCTATTCTTGTTATCTAAATCTTTGATCTTGATGTTTCTCTTTTTTTTAATATTTTGTAAATTGTTTTTTTTAATCTTACTAAGTAAGATTGTATATCTAACTTTATATAGCAAGCTTATAACCAAATAGGTTATAGATTTAATAAATGTCGCTTTTAGAAATCAAACTACCCATTCATGAAACTTTTCAAAATACAGTTCAGGGAGAAGGATACTGGACTGGTTGCTTAGTAGACTTCATTCGTTTATCTGGTTGTCCAGTAGGCTGTTCTTGGTGCGATACTGGTTATGCTGACGGAGGGGCGAATTTACCACGAGTAGAACGTCGTATTGGTGAACTTTTAGCGGAAATCAAATCTCCCAGAGTAGTAATAACTGGTGGAGAACCATTTATTCACAAGCACTTACCTAAGTTAGTTCAAGCTTTATTAGCCGCAGATAAACGGGTTAGTATTGAAACATCAGGCTCTTTTTGGCAAGAAGTTTACCCGGAAGCTTGGATTACTCTATCTCCCAAGGAACATCTTAACCCTAAATACCCTGTGCAAACTCAGTTTTGGAGTCGAGCTAATGAAGCTAAAATAGTGATAGAAACTGGTAGAGAAATTGATTTTTACGAAAAATATTTATCTACTCACCCTAATTTGTTTGTTTACTTACAACCGGAGTGGAACAGTTTGTCGAAATCACTACCGCTGATTTTGCAGATATTACAAAAAAAACCTGACTATAAACTTTCTTTGCAAACACATAAGTATATCGGGGTACAATGACCAATCATCAGTGGCTACTGGCTAAAGAATTTCGGTTTGAAGCAGCACATAAGTTACCTTACCATGATGGTAAATGTTCCAGGCTGCATGGACATAGTTGGCGTGGAGTTGTTTATGTAGCTGGTGATACCTTAGTGGCAAAAGGCGCTAAACAAGGTATGGTCATGGATTATGCGGATATCACAAAATATCTCAAACCCTTGCTTGATAATTATTTAGATCATTATTATTTAAATGAATCTACTGGTTTAGAATCACCAACCAGTGAAGAAATTGCCGCTTGGATTTATGAAAAATTAGAACAAGCAGGATTAGTAGGATTAACAGCAGTTAGAATTGACGAAACCTGCACATCTATTTGTTTATATTCTAAAATACGCACATCTGATTTGATTAACTTACTTGACGCTAATCATAATTTTTAAGTTTGTATAAGAGATTAGTTTTCTGTTTATACTATATTTTGGAAATGCCTAAAATGATATATTATCAGGTAGAATCAAATATTTGTTTGTTGCCAAATACTGCTGCTATATATGTCCAAAGTTTACACCGTAGAAATCAACCACCAAGGTACAGTATATACTCTACAAGTTCCTGAAGATGAAACTATCCTCACAGCCGCTTCATCTGCTGGATTAGACTTGCCGACTTCTTGCGGTGCTGGTGTTTGCACAACCTGTGCGGCTTTGATTACACAAGGAACTGTAAATCAAGAAGATGGTATGGGTGTAAGTCCAGATTTGCAAAAACAAGGCTATGCACTACTTTGTGTTGCTAAACCTCTTTCTGATTTAAAAATTGAAACAGAGAAAGAAGACATCGTGTATCAAGCACAATTTGGCAAGGCGTAGATAATAATTATCAATTCCCAAAAAATTGCTGTATTCTCAAAATCATCAATGCAAAGGATTTAGAATTATGACAACTCACTTTATTACCGCCGAAATCGAATTGCAAGAAACACCGACTGAATTAGAAAAAGCCATTACAGCCGAATTGCAAAAACAAGGTGAACCCCTGCGTTGGGCTATTACCGCTGTTAAGGAAGAAGAACAAACAGTAACAGTAGAAGCTGTAGTTACTGTTTAGATTTTTTCTTTGCGTCTACCGGGAAATAAAAAAAACCTGTGATACCCATTCAAAAACCATACACCGTAATTTTAATTATACCTACTGGCATTGGGGCAGCAATTGGCGGTTATGCTGGCGATGCGTTGCCAGTAGCTAAGGTTATATCACAGGTGTGCGATCGCTTGATTACTCATCCCAATGTCATGAATGGCGCAAGTTTATACTGGAATATTCCCAATGCTTTTTATGTCGAAGGCTATGGTTTAGATAAATTTGCGGCTGGAGAATGGGGTTTACGTCCAGTTCGCAGTAATAGGGTTGGTTTACTTTTAGATCAGGGTATCGAACCGGAATTAATGCTGCGACACTTACAAGTAGCTGATGCAGCCAGAGCAACTTTAGGATTAAATATTACAAATCATGTTATTACCAATGCGCCATTAAACGTAGAATTACGGACTTCTGCCTCAGGTGCAAGTTGGGGAACAATAGGAAATCCTGATAGTTTATTACAAGCTGCTGAGAAATTAATTATAGAAGAAAAAGCCGAAGCGATCGCTGTTGTTGCCCGTTTCCCTGATGATATGGACGAAACCGCTGTCGAAAACTATCGCCAAGGTCAAGGAGTAGACCCTCTAGCGGGTGCAGAAGCCGTCATTAGCCATTTACTAGTCCGCACCTTTAGAATTCCCTGCGCCCATGCTCCTGCCCTTGCTGCTGCTCCTCCTGCTGCCAATTTATCACCCCGGGCTGCGGCTGAAGAATTAAGTTACACATTCTTACCTTGTGTTTTAGTTGGCTTGAGTAACGCCCCGCAATTTATCATCAACACAGAAACTCACAATTCTTTATCAACTGATATCTGGGCTGATCAAGTTGATGCGGTAGTTATTCCTGCCACTTCCTGTGGAAGTAGTGCTTTATTAAGCCTAAGCCAGAAACAATGTCAAATAATTACAATTGCAGAAAATAAAACTTTGATCCAAGTTTCTGCTCCTATGTTAAGAATTCCAACCTTACAGGTAAACTCATACTTGGAGGCTATAGGCGTATTAGTTGCTCATAAAGCAGGTATCAATCCTTGCTCATTAACAATTAACAATTGACAATTCCTCAATTTCCTAATTCGTCAATTATCAATTATTTATCTAAAATCCTGTGATTGAACAAAAAAATCAAGAACCAGAAATTCCTTACCTAACACGCACCCAAGTTTTAGTGGCTATGGGTGTAACCGCAATTATTCTCTGGATAGTTGCCAAATTATGGTTGCGTTGGGGTAATATTACCCTTTTTAAGTGGCACTGGCATGGGCAAGACTTACTATTAGGAATTAGTTTAGGTGTAATCATTACTATATTAAGTGGGTTAGCTTATCGTCTTTCCCCTCCCTATCGTAAAAGTGCAGATTATTATCTGGAAATGGTTCTTAAACCTCTAGCTTTACCGGATTTAATTTGGTTAGGATTTCTTCCCGGTTTAAGTGAAGAACTATTATTTAGAGGTGTCATGTTACCCGCTTTAGGTGCAGATCATCCGGCTGTAATAGTATCAAGTCTTTGTTTTGGAGTCTTGCACCTTAGTGGTCCCCAACAATGGCCTTATGTAATTTGGGCAACTATTATTGGTCTAATTCTCGGTTATAGTGCCTTATTTAGTGGGAATTTATTATTACCAATAGTTGCTCATATAGTCACAAATTTGCTATCTAGCTATTTATGGAAAACCCAAAAGCTTTAGATAGGGTTTGCTCAATAGCATAGCCTGATGTTAGCCAGAGGGAGCAACACGATTTAGTGAAGTTGGACAAAAGTTCTTTCAATGATTTGGCATTGAATTAATCCAGAAACAACCAAAATTTACTGTCTCCTTTCATTTTTAAATTGACAACTTAGTGAATCAAGCAATCAAACTTATCGGTTGGTTGGAAAAAATGGTACAACGACCAACAAAAAGACCGATTTACTAATGCAGAATTAGCTTTAAAAGCACTCAAATCCCTTGATATTATTCGTGTACCGGGGGTTGATTGTAGTGAAACAGTTTTGCAGTTTAAAGCGAATAGCTTGGGGGAAAAACTAAGGCAAAGTATTAATCTGCTTAGTAATGTAGGTTAGGTTAAGCAACAGCGCAACCTAACAAAAGTTTGAATGAACGAATCATGAAAATGTCAGAATCAGGATGTCCAGGATTTAAGAATTTTTAGGATGAAGAGATTAAATATTTTTACAACCACCAAATTATATGAAGTTGCTAATTCTGTCAATGATGATAAAAATGTCTGAATTAGGATGTAGAGGATTCAATTATTTTCTGGACGAAACATTTTTGAGAAACACACAATTCTTGAAATCTTCAAATCATCAAAATCCTCATATCACAAAAAATCCTGTAAATCCTTAAATCCTGGACATCCTGATTCTGACAAAAAGGATTAAAAATTTAGCAAAGAAAGTTTACCATCCCTTTTTAATGACAGGAGCAAGTGCAATACAGTTAATTGCATCTTAATTGATTGATGAAATATTATTAAATAGTTCAGCAAAAATAGAACTTAGGTAACAAACCCAGATATAAAGCCTGTTGTACAGATAACTTAAAGAATTTTGTTTTATGTTTGTTCATTACAGAAGCCGTCTAGAGTGCATAAATGTTAGGATTGCCACAGAGTGAGAATCGCGTAAGAGAAGGAAAAAAAACTGAATGGCAGAATTTGAAAAGTCAATATCCTTTGATGGACGGGATATTCGACTGACGGTTGGCCTACTAGCCCCCCAAGCAGGTGGGTCGGTTTTGATACAATCAGGAGATACAACTGTTTTAGTAACGGCTACAAGGTCAGCAGCGCGGGAAGGCATTGATTTTTTGCCACTGACCGTAGATTACGAAGAAAGATTGTACGCAGCAGGAAGAATTCCTGGGGGAATTATGCGCCGGGAAGGTCGTCCACCGGAAAAGGCAATTCTTGCCAGTCGTCTGATTGACCGTCCACTCCGTCCTTTATTCCCTTCATGGTTGCGGGATGATTTGCAAGTTGTGGCAATAACCATGTCAATGGATGAGCAAGTCCCCCCTGATGTGTTAGCAGTCACAGGTGCTTCAATTGCTACTCTCATTGCCCAAATTCCTTTTAATGGACCAATGGCCGCAGTGCGAGTGGGCTTAGTGGGTGATGATTTTATTATTAACCCTACCTACGCAGAAATTGAAGCGGGAGATTTGGATTTAATAGTTGCCGGTTCACCAGATGGGGTAATCATGGTGGAAGCTGGTGCAAATCAATTGCCAGAGCGAGATATTATTGAAGCAATTGATTTTGGTTACGAAGCAGTTCGGGATTTAATTCAGGCCCAGTTAGATTTGCTGGATGAACTAGGTCTAAAACTTGTACAAGAAGCACCACCAGAACCAGATAAGACATTAGAAAACTATATCCGCGATCGCGCTAATGATGAGATAAAAAAAATCTTGGCGCAATTTGAGTTAACTAAAACTGATCGTGATATTGCTTTAGATGCAGTCAAAGATAGTATTGCTGCTGAAATTAAAGCTTTACCTGAAGAAGACCCCATTCGCATCGCTGCGACAGCAGATTCTAAAGCCCTTGGTAATACTTTCAAAAGCATTACCAAATACTTCAT
>JANMGZ010000562.1:0-2855 GCA_031374905.1 Dolichospermum sp. OTE_70_metabat_362_sub | reverse complement strand
TTCATGTTTATTCTCCCTTACCAGGTCTTAATTACCTAGAAAGAAAATTTCTTTTAGTAGGTTTATTTCTTACACCTTTTTTAATTCAAAATATGCTTATCAAAATCTACACTCCTAACTCCTGACTTCTTTTATATAGGAGGTAAGAAGTCCCCCCTAATTCGTCAGACTTTCATCTTAGGAACTTCGGGGGGTAGAGGGGAATCTCTGCGTAAATCCTATATCGTTTATATCAGTTGCCCTTTTAGTGCCAACTTTAAGTGATTTGAATTAATATTATTAAGATGATTACGACAATACTCACAGTCTGTTATCCTGACTGTGCAAGCATTTAAAAAAATATTTGGTGTAGGGGTGCTAGTATTTTTCGAGTGGGGTACTAGCATTTTTGAGGGAGGGAACGGGGGATTTTGTACTCAAAGCCAAATTAAGTTAGGCTATTGATTTGAGTTATTTAGTAGGGAAGATTCATAAGTACAAACTGTACTCAAATCACAGCATCTCATGACAAAGCTAGACCTAAGATATCTTGAATAACTCAACAACAAAATTAAGATATTCTAAGGAAAGTGCAATAGTGTTGTTTTCAATGATTGGGAAATTTTTCTTATGGAAAGAGACAGAGATTGTGGTAAAATCGCTATGACTGATATAAAAAGTTGATTCAGATAAATATGTAACTAAAATAGATTAATATATAAATTTTAGGACTTAATAAATGCGAATTGCTAAAGACGTAACAGAACTTATTGGCAAAACTCCGTTAATTCAGTTGAATAAAATTTCCCAAGCCGAGGGAGTGGTAGCCAGGATAGTTGTCAAATTAGAAAGTATGAATCCTGCGGCTTCTGTCAAAGACAGAATTGGCGTAAGTATGATTCTTTCTGCTGAAGCTGAAGGTTTAATTTCACCAGAAAAAACCATTTTAGTTGAACCCACATCTGGTAATACAGGTATCGCCTTAGCAATGGTAGCAGCCGCGCGTGGCTACAAGTTAATTCTCACCATGCCCGAAACCATGAGCCAAGAAAGACGCGCCATGTTGCGGGCTTATGGTGCAAGTTTGGAATTAACACCTGGAACTCAGGGAATGCGAGGCGCAATTAACAAAGCCGAGGAAATTGTTGCTAATACTCCCAATGCTTTTATGTTGCAACAATTTGCCAATCCAGCTAACCCGAAAATTCACCGAGAAACCACCGCTGAGGAAATTTGGGCGGATACTGACGGAGAGGTTGATATCTTAATTTCTGGTGTCGGAACTGGCGGCACAATTACTGGTATTGCTGAAGTTATTAAACAACGCAAACCGAGTTTTCAAGTGATTGCCGTTGAACCTAGTAATAGTCCAATTCTCTCAGGTGGTAAACCCGGTTCTCACAAAATTCAAGGTATTGGTGCGGGATTTATTCCTGATGTTTTGCGTCAAGATTTAATTGATGAAATAATTCAAGTTGAGGACGCAGCAGCAATGGAATATGGACGAAGACTAGCCAGAGAAGAAGGGTTATTATCTGGAATATCTTCTGGTGCGGCTTTAGCTGCTGCTATTGAAGTTGGTAAACGTCCAGAAAATGCAGGTAAATTAATAGTCATGATTCAACCTTCTTTTGGTGAACGCTATTTAAGTACCGCATTGTTTCAAGATTTGATGAGTTAATTGATTAACCCAAATATTGTTAGTAGTATAACAAACAAATAGGGGTAAAGCAAAAGCTAAACCCCTACATTTATCCTCAAGACTGTTATTTACAGCCTAATTGCGGCAACTCACTCACGTTGAATCGCATTTATTCTCTACCTGTCGGTAAACCTAACTTGTGATTACTAGGAGTAGGAGAGGGTTCATTGTAGGCTATTTTTAACTTGGGTTTAGCGCTACCGCCTCCACTACTACGTCTTTCATCGTTGCCTCTACCTTCTTTTGACCAAGAAGAGCGGCCACCGCGACCACCACCAGAGCTACGTTCCCGTTCTCCACCATCACCGCGTTTGTTAATTCTGGGTTTGGGAGTTGGGCTTTCGTCTACAGGCAGGTCTACTCCTGATATTAACCAAGCAGGACGGGTTTGATCGTAAGCGATTTGTAAAGCAGCAGCAGCGATCGCATGAGCATCATATTCCTCAATCATTTCGCTGATAATCGGCAAGAAGGAAGCTAAACGTTCCCCAGCTAAAGCCTCTGCCACTTGTCCTCTTAACTTCTGGATATGTTGGGCTTCAATCTGCGCCTTGGTCGGAATAGACAGAATCTGCCAAGTTTGACGGTTATGGCGTTCAAATGCCTGTTGTTTACGGCGTTCAAAGGATTGAACTAAGGAAATCGCAGTTCCTTCTTTTCCAGCCCGACCAGTCCGACCAATCCGGTGAACATAGGTTTCTACGCTATCAGGTAAGTCAAAGTTGATCACATGAGAAAGTTGATCAACATCTAAGCCTCTAGCTGCAATATCAGTAGCAACTACCCAACGCACTTGACGGTTACGGAAACGGATTAATAAACGTTCGCGTGCTTGTTGGGACAAATCACCATGATATTCATCCACACTATGACCAGCAGATTGCAATTGACTGGTTAATTCTGCTGCTGTGCGGCGGGTACGAACAAAGATTAAAGCTGTTTCTGGATCTTCCATTTCCAGAATTGGTTGTAAAGCTTTAGCCTTTGTCCAATGACGAGGAATCATGTAAGCTACTTGATTAATTTTATTCGGTGCGGCTTTGGGTTGTTCAACGGTGACAGTCACCGGTGAGTTCAAAAATTTATTTACCAACATCCGAATTGATGGTGGCATGGTTGCTGAAAATAAGGCTGTTTGCCGTTCTTCGGGGGCTTGAGAAAGAATTCTTTCTAC
>JANMGZ010000546.1:0-9653 GCA_031374905.1 Dolichospermum sp. OTE_70_metabat_362_sub | reverse complement strand
AAAAAAAGGCGGCTATGGTACTTAAATCTTTGATACTTTAGCCCGTGAACTTATAAATGTTGGATGGGAAATATCAGTTTTACCAAATGTAAAAGTGCAAGTTACACTAAATTGTCATTGGTGGTAAATGCCAACTTAGTGTAACTTGCACTTTTCAATTTGGTAAAACTGATATTTCCCATCCACCATTTATAAGTTCACGGGCTATAGTATCCATGATTTTAGTACCATAGCCGCCTTTTTTTGGTCTATAAGTAGATGCTAAAATAGCTCCATCATTTGCTATGACTAAAGTACATTTATCTCCCTGTAGCTCTAAACTAACAAACACTTGGGTAGCCGTACCGTGAGGTGGTTGGGCGTGTTGAATGACATTATTCAATGCTTCACGGAAAGAGCGGTAAATTTTCTCTCTTTGTTTAATCCAAATCGTGTTTAATTCTGGTTCAGACACAACTAGACATTTTTTGTCTTTACAGCACTTCCCGATGTTATGAGGTACAAGAACCCCACCCCCAACCCCCTCCCCGCAAGCGAGGAGGGGGCTAAGATGTACCTCATAAGAGCGGAAACCGCTGTATTAGGTTGATAAATAGATGTTAATTCTAGAAAAGGAAAAGTTCAATTTAGATGCAGTCGGTTTTTTTTAAGTTGTTTTAAAATTAGAATTGGATAAAGTTGTAGTTAGATTTTGTAGGGGGTTTAGGAATACTAAAACCTCAATTCTAGTTTATAAAAAATAATTAAATTATTGACCTCAACTATTCAATTTTTGGTCAATAATTTAATTTTCAACATCTTTGCAATTTTACCCCTGTAACCGCGATTTATAAGCGCTTTTATGGCAAACCGTAACTATAAACCAGAAATCCATGTACCGTGGAATCCATAAGGTACACGTTGAGGAATCATTACCCGTGCTATGGGTTCGCTAGTGATATCTTGCGCGTTAATAACTACGAGTTCTGATGTTTGGGAATTTTCATCGTAAATAAATGTTACCAACCATCCTTCATCTTCAGTAGTACCATGCGGATGAGGTGCAAATACTGCTTCTCCACCATAACGGTGTTTACCAAATTCATGGGTTTGGGATTTACCATTTTCAAAGTCGTATTTGATTAGACCATCAAATAAAGGATTTGGATGATTTGCCATTTTTCCCACATAGCCATATTGGGTTTTTCTCCCTAAAAAGTTTTCGTTGACACGGGGAAATTCTCCAGGTACATCATCTATTCTTTCTTCTGTAACTGCACCTGTGCTGAGGTTAAAACGCCAACGGTGTAAAAAAGGCGTTTCTTCCAGGGGATTTTCAGCCATAAGGATACTAGTGGAATTCATGCGACAAGCGATAAGTACCACTTCGTCTCCGGCTTCGTAAGCGTTGAGGGTGTGGAAGACGTAGCAAGAGGGACATTCAAACCAGCGAATATTACTGTTGTCACCATGACGAGGCATTATACCAAACCAACTGGGGCGATCGCTCTCAAACATTAACATTGGTTCTCCCCGCATCATTCGTTCTCCACTCAATGTCAGGGGTAAATCCATAAAAATGGTATAATTTTCCGTAATGGCGAAATCGTGCATCATCACGGCCATTGGTATCTCTATGGGTACTGTTTGTAATAACTCACCTTGGGCTGAAACTACGCCATATTGTAGATAAGGTGGTCGAAAACTGTAACCAAAAAACACCATTTCCCCGGTGATTGGATCTACCTTGGGATGGGCGGTAAAGGCTGAAACTAGTTTATTATTGTAAGTGTATTCCCCAACCGTTGCTAAATCAGGAATATTGATGTGATGGGGCGCACCTCCTTCCCATAGTGCCAAAAGCTGTTCATTGTGCCATACAAGGGCTGTATTAGCGGTATTTTTCCCAGGCCCATGAGGGTTATCCATTTGGGGTGGTTCTAAAAGTCCACTCCACAAAGCTTTACCAGCTTCCTGTTCAATATTCCATCCCCTAGTTCTCACGTAACGATTGAGATAAGTAGCTTTACTATTATTAATTTGTACACCATGTAACATCCCATCGCCATCAAACCAGTGGTATTGACCAATAGGACTCCATTGGGGATTAGGTCCGTTACGGACAAACATCCCTGATAATTCTGGCGGTAATTCTCCGATTACTTCTAAGGTATTAGTGGTGATCTCGGTGTTTATGGGGGCAAAATTCCCATCTAAATAAGGATTTACGGCTATTGATGCTGTGGTCATACTCAGTAAATTCGGATAAAGACACTGTATTTAATATAATTATGGTTTATTATTTGTGCCAGCAAAGGTAGTAAAATTGTGCTTTATCCTTTTTTATCATTTCCATAAATATGCAATAATTAATGTATCTCTAATTTTCCAGAGATTGGTCTTGCTGATAAAATATATAAAAATGTCTCAGTCCAAGACATAAAGAATAAAGGTTGTAAAGCTTGAATTTCCCAATTTCATATTCAATGTGGCTGATGCCTCCGGTACGCTACGCAAGTTATCAACAACACCAAGAGCATTTTCATCAAAGTCAAAATAATCTATTAATTATAACCGTAAACAATGCAAGTAGAATCACAAGCACCTAATATTGATAATAATATTTTTACTGATTTTGGTGGGGTAATGATTCCCCAAGCACCAGATGACTTTAAATCAGGTTTTGTCGGCATTATCGGTCGTCCTAATGTGGGTAAATCCACGTTAATGAATGAACTTGTTGGGCAAAAAATAGCCATTACTTCCCCAGTATCCCAAACTACTCGTAATCGCTTAAAGGGAATTTTAACAACAGACACAGCCCAGTTAATTTTTGTAGATACACCAGGTATTCATAAACCCCATCATCAATTAGGGGAAGTGCTGGTAAAAAATGCAAAAATTGCCATTGAATCCGTAGATGTGATATTGTTTGTAGTTGATGGTACAGTGGCTTGTGGTTCAGGCGATCGCTACATTGCTGAACTATTAATTAATAGTAAAACACCTGTAATTTTGGGTATCAATAAAATTGATGAACAACCAGAAGATGCTCAAAAAATAGATGAAACCTATATCCAATTAGCTAATACCTATCAATGGCAAACTGTAAAATTTTCTGCTAAAACTGGAGCGGAGTTATTACAACTTCAAGACTTACTAATTAGTTATCTTGAACCAGGACCTTTTTACTATCCACCTGATTTAGTTACAGATCAACCAGAACGGTTTATTATGGGGGAATTGATTCGAGAACAAATATTATTATTAACTCGTCAAGAAGTTCCCCATTCCGTCGCTATAGCCATTGATTTAGTAGAAGAAAGCCCAAAAATTACCCGTGTTCTGGCTACTATTCATGTTGAAAGAGATTCCCAAAAAGGAATTTTGATTGGTAAGGGTGGGACAATGCTCAAATCTGTGGGTAGTGAAGCTAGACAACAAATTCAAAAGCTAATTGCTGGGAAAGTTTATCTAGAATTATTTGTCAAAGTTCAACCCAAATGGCGACATTCACGGGTGCGGTTAGCAGAACTAGGTTATCGCGTCGAAGAATAATTATGACAGAAGTTAGCCTAACTCTTGACTGCTGAATTCTTAAAAATTAGAATATTATCAATTATGACTTTAATTAGCCTGATTGCTGCCATTTCTGAAAATCGGATTTTATCAGACTCTAAACAAGAACATATTCATGCGGGTATGCCTTGGAATATTCCCAGTGATGAACTTTATTATCGGGAAACTATCCGCCGACATCCTGTGATTATCGGGCGAAAAAGTTACTCCACTTTTAATAAACCAATTCGTAATTGTACAACTATTATTCTTACCAGAGATCCCAATTTTAAAGCCTTTGGTTGTATAGTCTTGCATTCATTACCAGAGGCAATTGCATGGGCTAAAATGAGTGAAACAGAAGAGATATTTATCTCCGGTGGTGGACAAATTTATGCTGAAGCAATGAAATTTGCCGATAAGCTATATTTAACTATTATTGAAGGTAATTTTGTCGGAGATATATACTTTCCTGAATTTGCCGATTTTGGTAAAGTTATCAAAGAGAAGAAAATGCAGGAAAATGGTTTTAAGTTTAAGTTTGTGGAGATTGAAAGGTGCGCTAATGAAGTAACAATGTAAGGTAAATAGGTGAAGGAAAAAACCGTAGACGCAGAGCGTTTTCTCCAAGTGGAATGTATAACGAAAAGTAAAGTTGCCCAAAACCTCTTCCCTGTTCCCTGGTGATAACGATAATGTTATTTGGGAAAATTTCCTTATTTTAATTTCAAAAATTTATCCAAAGCTGCTACCATACTCGGTGGCCAACGGCGGATATTTGTCACCCAATTCATATCTTTATAACGGGTATCTAATCCATAAGCTGCTACCCAATTACTTTCTGCTTCGCCTTTATTTCCTGTTACCCAATAAGCGGCTGTTAAAGCGGCTCGCATATCGGCAAATTGGGGATATTTACGGACTATGTTCCGCATTTCCCGGATAGCTTGATCTGTTTGACGGGTTTCATATAAAGCCAGGGCATAATTAGCTCTAGCAAAGGAAAAATTCGGGGCAATTTCTGTGGCTTTTTGGTAATCTAAAATAGCTGCTTGCCATTTTCCTAATCCTGCTTTAGCGTTACCACGATTATTATAAGCCATAGCATCTTGGGGATCTAATTCTAATACATGATCATAATCAGCGATCGCCTCTTCCCATCTTCCTAAACCTTCTAATGCTGTCCCCCGATTCAAATAAGGATCTGTCACATTGGGAGCAAGTTCCACAGCTTGGTTATAATCTGTCAATGCTGCTGCTAACTTATTCTGACTGACACGAGAATTACCACGATTACTCCATGCACCCGCATTGGTGGGGAATTTTTCAATAATTTCTGTCCAATAAGCTTCGGCTGTGATAAAATCACCTTGATTTGTGGCTGCAAAGGCTTTAGTCGCTAATTCATCCCCTACTTGTAACTCCTCTGGAGTAATGGGTTGAGATTGTGCCATAACTGGTGTATTCCAGCCAAAAACCAGCAACAGACTCAGGAAAATACCAATTAATTTAATCATCTAACTCTGAAGTGATATCCAACAAAATTAATGATATAGCAGAATTCACCGAGTCAGGACTAAAGGTAATTGCCATCGCAATTGGTCAATTAGTCAAACATTGAGTTAAAATGAGAGGTCGCAAACTCAAGTAAAAAACCCGGATATTCCCCGGAGGTGTAATTGACCAAGTTCATTTTGAAAATTCTCTGGTTAGACGAAAACGTCGCTCTCGCAGTTGACCAAGTTGTTGGTAAAGGTTCTAGTCCCTTAACCAAATACTTTTTCTGGCCCAGAAATGATGCCTGGGAAGAGTTAAAAAAAGAGTTAGAATCAAAACACTGGATTACAGATGTTGATCGTGTGGAGTTGCTAAACAAAGCCACAGAAGTGATTAACTACTGGCAAGAAGAAGGCAGAAAACGCCCAATGGCAGAAGCACAGTTGAAATTTCCAGAAGTTGCCTTCACCGGTAGCGCCTGATTATTTTAAATTGGTAACGGGTAACGGGTAACGGGTAATTGATAATTGTCAATTGTCAATTGTCAATTGTCAATTATCACCTGTGCCACAATTTAATTGTCTTGTCTTTACTGCCACTGGCAATCAATCTTGCATCATGACTCATAGCAACGCTAGATACTGAGTCTGTATGACCTGTCAGACTAGCAATTTCTGATTTTGTGCTAATTTGCCAAATTTTTACCGTTTTATCCCAACTTGCACTAATTAGCGTATCTCCATCACTGCTAAAGGCTACAGCCACCACTGACCAAGAATGACCTGAAAGTGTGCTAATTAACTCACCAGTGTTAACATCCCATAATTTAATTGTATTATCACCGCTACCACTCGCCAAAACTTGACCATTGGGACTAAAAGCAACTGTCAAAACTCCCCAAGTATGACCTAAAAGAGTTGTTAATAAGTTAGATTTTTCGTCTTCCCATTGCCAGATGCGAACTGTGCGATCATAACTAGCACTAGCTAAAAGCTGTCCTTGGGGACTAAAAGCAACAGCATTTACTTGTAATTGATGAACAGTTAAAGTATTTAGCTCTAAACCTGTATTTATATCCCAAATTTTAATAGTTTTATCCCAACTTCCACTAGCTAAAATTTGCCTCTGGGGATGAAATGCTAGAGATTTAACAGCGTGTGTGTGTCCAGTAAGAGTATAAATTTTTGCAAATGTCTTTATATTCCACAAATTGATAGTTTGATCATCACTAGCTGTAGCTAGAATTGTATCATTATTATTAATAATAACTGATGTTATGGCTTGAGTATGTCCGGGAAAGCTGGTTATTAATTGCTGATTGCTTAAATTCCATAATTTAATACTTTTGTTATCTTCACCACTGGCTAATATTTTGCCATCATGGCTTAATGCCACAGCATTAATAGAACTATTAATTTTATTTTCAAGAGTATGGTAAAGTTGCCAAGAATCATCTTGAGTTGGGGATTTTAAAGGCAAATAATTATCTTTAATTCCCAAGGTATAGATAAGTTTATCTGCTGATTGCCACCGTTCTTGTAAATCATATTTTACCATTTTATCCAGGGTTTGTCCTAGATATTCGCTAATTTGATGAGTGAGATAATCTTGCCATACCCAGCTATTATTAGTAATATCAAATAATTCAAATGGGGAAATTTGAGTTAGTAGATAAATACAAGTTATACCTAAACTATAAAGATCACTTGCAAAGACTGATTTACCTTGTGCTTGTTCTGGAGATATATATTCTGGAGTACCAACCATATCATTTGTAGGTTGATTATTTTTGAAACCTTTTATGCCAGCAAAACCAACTAAAACTAGATCATCTAACAAATCTTGATTTTGATTTGTAGTTCGCAAAATAATATTTTCTGGTTGAATATTTCGGTGAATAATTTGATGATCATGAATAAATTTGATCACGGGTAATAAATTTTTTAAAACTTGCCAAATCTGAATTTCCTGAAAAACACCTTGTTTTTCTAATAAAATACCTAAATTATCACCATCAATAAATTCTTGAATAATATAGTAATATTCATTTTCTGTAAAATCTAGAATCAAATTAGGAATTTGGGGATGTTTACCTAATTCTGTTAATTGTTGTACATAATATTGAAAGTTTTCCAGTGTTTGATATTGAGATGAAAATTGTTGAATAACACAAGGAATTGGAGGAAATTGATTCTCATCTACAGCAAGGAATGTTTGGCAATATTTCTCTTGAGAAATCTGTTTGATTAACCGATAACGTTCTTTAATGAACATAGTTTGTTTTGTAAATTTACAGTCGATTATTACATAAAAAATCTATGTCCATTATAGTCTCTACCTACTGTTGCTGTGCTGTTGGACTGGGGAACTATAGCCTCATACAACTCATGTTTTTTAGATTTTCTCGCAATATTAATTATGGAAATAGATAAACCATTTCTTTCATGAAGGTATTGTCAATTCATTAGCTAATTTTTCCTGTTCACGAGCATCAACAACTAAAACTAAACAAAGTGCTGCAACTGCTTTTTCCCATTCTTGACGCACCTTTTCCTCTTCCACACCATCAAATAAACCCACCAACCGAGGAACAGCTTTTTCTAAAGCTGCGTGGGGTACGGGACGATGTAATTGAACCAAGTGATTGATACTTTCTTGATTATGGAGAAAATCAACTACCCATTTTGTTGTATGATCTGGACTATCAGGAACATTCTGAACACCTAATTGATTTTTTAGCCAATCATAAAAAGGTGGTAAATGTTCAGCTAAAACTGCACCGGCTGTAGGTAAGGTTTTTTTGAGTAATTTAATATCTAAACTGTCTAATTCTTGTTTTAATGCTGGTGAGTTCAGCACCTCATTTAAGGGTGTGGCAAGTATTGCTTCTATTTCAGATTCTGAAAAATCTAAATTTTGAGTGAAAGTTGAAATTAAAGATTTCATTGGGTACACTCCAAAGATTAATTCCCTAAGCTCTAAAATGATTATAGCAATGGAATAATATCATCTGTTACCGGGTAATTACTCATCTATTTCTTTTCTAATGGAGTATCCACCCAAATTAATCAAAAAATTAGATTTTATTTGCTAATTGCTATTTACAAAACTTAATTAATCTACAATTGACTTAACATCAGCAGCAATACAAACACCACCATATTTTTTGATAATTGGTTTCATAGCCTCAGCTATTTGATGTTCTTGTTGTTCATTGCAAATAGTCATTATATAACCATTAGTAAGTGCATGACTTTCTAAATCGTCAATAACTCTGCCTCTATATCCTTTTCCTGTCACATCCTCAATAATTGTATATCCAGAAACACCTATATGATCTAGAATTTTCAAAACCTTTTGTAGTTCTAAGGAATTGACAATTATTTCAATTTTTTTAACATTCTGCACCTGCTTAAACTCCTATAATCTTAATAATGTTGAAATACAAAGGGATACCGACAATAATATTAAATGGGAATGTAATAGCTAAAGCCATAGATACATATAAACTAGGATTAGCTTCAGGAACAGTCATTCGCATTGCTGCTGGTACAGCGATATAAGAAGCACTGGCGCAAAGTACAGCAAATAAAAGAGCATCACCTTCTGACATTCCAATTAGTTTACTAATAATAATGCCAATTATTCCATTCAATACAGGCATCAAAACCCCAAAAGCAATCAGAAAATAACCTGCTTTACTCAAATCTTTAATTCTTCTAGCAGCTACCATACCCATATCTAGTAAAAAGAATGATAGCACTCCATAGAATATATCTTGGGTGAATGGATGTAATTTTTCCCAACCCTTTTCTCCCGTCAAAATTCCGATTATGACACTACCAATGAGGAGAAATACAGAACCGTTCAAGAAAGCTTCTCTTAACACTTCACTCCAAGAAAATTTTTCTTCTTCTTCTCCTTCTTCTTTTTGACTTTTCGCAAAAACTCTCACTAAGACAATTCCCACAATAATTGCTGGAGATTCCATGAGTGCTAAAGCTGCTACCATGTGTCCACCAGAATCAATATTGAGAACTTTGAGAAAAGATTGAGCCGTAATAAAAGTAACTGCACTAATAGAACCATAAGTTGCAGCAATAGCGGCGGCATTATAGGTATCTAGTTTCAGTTTCAAGATAAAAAATGAGTAAATAGGGACAATAGAAGCCATGAAAATAGCCGCTAAAAGCGTGACTGCAATTTGGGAATTAATTCCACTTTCTTCAATTTCATATCCACCTTTAAAGCCAATTGCTAGTAAGAGGTAAAGAGAAAATAATTTCGGTAATGGTTGGGGGATTTCTAAATCAGATTGTAGGAAAATTGCCAGCATTCCTAGAAAAAAGAATAACACTGGCGGGTTTAAAATGTTGGATAAGAGAACGCTAGAATCCATTTGTTATTAATTTAATTCTGAGTTTGTGATTTTATGTTTCAGGCTTAATTCTTAAATATACCTGTTGATATAGAATTTTGTAAATAGTTTTATTTTTCCAACGCTAGAACGAAAATCCCGCCCTTTCATATTGGCTCAAATTTAGATATAACATTAATAGCCCTTTGTAGGCTTGGGGAAGATAACTTAGCTACTTCCATTTGCCAGTAGCTATTAACAA
>JANMGZ010000525.1:0-7756 GCA_031374905.1 Dolichospermum sp. OTE_70_metabat_362_sub | reverse complement strand
TAAACAAACTTGGGGTTTTCAAGATGCAGGTAACATTGAACCGAAAGCATTAAGAGCAGTTTTAGCCGATTTCCAGAATGCTGAACAATCAAATATTCGTCGAGTTTTTGGCTATACAACATTATTTCAACCGAAAAAACCTGTAACTCGCGGCGAAGCTAGTGCAGCTTTATGGTATTTCGGTAGTCAAGGTGAGGGAATATCAGCAACGGAAGCTTTAAAATTGAAAAATTGATCTAGTTTCTTTCTATTGATTAATTTTTCAATTAACCCACACCCGCAGGCGTGGGATTGTTAATTTATTTTTCAGGTGTAGCTGTTGGTTTAGATGTAGGTTCAGCCGTTGGTGTAGCTGTTGGTGTAGCTGTAGGTTTAGCTGTAGGTTTAGCCGTTGGTTTAGCTGTAGGTTTAGCCGTTGGTGTAGTTGTAGGTTTAGCTGTAGGTTTAGCTGTAGGTTTAGCTGTAGGTTTAGCCATTGGCGTAGCTGTAGGTTTAGCCGTTGGTGTAGCTGTAGGTTTAGCCGTTGGTTCTGGATTAGTTACTGGTTTACCAATGATGGCTTTAACTTCTTCATTTAGTTTTTGGCGAAGTTGTAAATCAGCAATCCCAGTTTCTGTGAGTTCATGTTTTTTCTGGTACTCCTTTACTAACTCTTCTAACTGGGGACTGTAGAATTGAGTACGAGAAAGTAAAGTTTTGGGCTTGAGTACAGCATTCAAATTAGCTTGCAAAATTTCGACAATCAGCGCGGCTTGGTCTTGGGTTTTGGAACCCACTTTTCCATCTACTTTGAGCTTGTAGCCTGTTTGAAATTGAGTAATGGCCTTTTTAGTTTCCTCATCAGTCAAAGGATCTTTTGTAACTTTAACGTTATAACCTAACCCCCGCAATACAGATCGGAATTCATCTGGCTTATAGTTGCGCCCACGAGCAGCAAAAGCTATGTCTGAAACTACGGTACTAGCTGCTACCATACAAGTTAAAGCTATAGTCACTCTAGATTTGTCGAAACCACACCACATCATAAAAACTCCTTGGGATTAAATCCTTAATATTAAGAGATTAACAGGTAAATTTACAGTTTTTTAAACTTCTGGCTTAATAATTAGTTATTAATTCTGATTAATTCGACTCTGATTGATTATTAATGAATATGACAAAGATTACTTTTCGCCATCTGCTAATAGTCTCAATTTCAAACATTGTTATTGTATTTTTTTATACTAACCCAAGTTAATTTTAATCATATTGAGTCTATTTCTAATATTCATAAAACTGGGTTTAAAACTGATGCTACTCTATTTCGTAGACCTACAATTTACCACATATAAGAAATCATGAGTAAATTAAAAACTTCCCACCACAAAAACCTATGGTTTGAAAGAGTAATGGCAATTACAGCCACTGTTAACTTAGTATTAGTTTTCTTTGATTTAAGTTACGTACCCTGGCGAGATTTTTACTTCCGTAGAGTTCCTACATTAACTCGCTTATATGATTCTATTAAAGGTATTGAACCTCATCGTGAGACAAAACAATATCTAGAAGCAGTAACTGCATTGGAAAAACAGGTAATTCAAACAGGGTTAAACTCACCCCAAGTCAAAACTAAGTTAGAGGAACTTCATCTTCTGAGTAAAGAGATGATTGATAGTAATCCTTTTGCAGGTGCGGGAAAAAGTGGAACTCTAGAAAAAATCAAAAACCGAATGCGGGAACACGTCAACCAAAAATCTGCAAAAGCCGCATTTAATACTTTTTGGAGTCAGGAGTTTTTATCTAAACATGGTTGGAATCAGGAAATAAATTTTTTCAACCAAAAAATTCGCCCGGAAATTGCCAAAAACTATTATCGTAAAATTGATGAAAATGGAGGATTCACCAATAATTTTTGGCTAATTGATTTACCTTTTGTAGTTCTATTTGCCACAGAATTACTAGGACGGACTTTCTTGATCAAACGTAGATATAGCCATTTAAGTTGGTTAGAAGCTATTCTCTGGCGTTGGTATGATCTATTATTACTAATACCAATTTGGCAATGGTTACGAATCATCCCAGTTACAATCCGACTAGATCAAGCCAAGTTAATTGATTTTTATGTAATTAGACGACAAATTCATCAAGGTATTCTTGCCAATTTTGCGGAAGAAATTACAGAAATTGTCGTAGTCCAAGTAATTAACCAAGTTCAAGGTTCAATTCAAAGAGGTGAAATTACCCGTTGGCTATTAGAATCAGAAAATATGCGTTCTTACATAGATATTAATAATATCAATGAAATAGAGGCAATTAGTGGATTATTAGTTAAAACCCTTGTTAATCAAGTATTACCAAAAATTCAGCCTGAAGTAAACGCTATTTTGTGCCATAATATTGAAGTTGCTTGTCAGCAATTACCCGGCTATAGTAATATCCTTATGTTACCAGGATTAAATAAAGCTCAAACACAAATTAATGCACAACTAGCTAACCAAATTACTAATAATATCTATGCAGCTTTAGCTAGTACCATCAAAGATCCTGTGGCAGCAAAACTTTCTACTCAGCTAATAGAAAAATTCACAACTTCATTCACTTCAGAAATTCAGCAAAAACAAGTTCTGGTAGAAATTCAAAGTTTGCTGAATGACTTCTTAGAAGAAGTCAAAATTAACTACGTTCAACGTTTATCCCAAGAGGATATAGATAAAATTTTAGAAGAAACTAGAAAAATGCGAACAGAATCATCAAGTAGTTTATCTATTCATAAATAAAATATTAGCCAATAGATAGATAAAAATTATCAGAATTTTTGTTAATCTGTAGTCCAGATATAGTTTAGATTAATAAAAACCATGAATAAAATCATAGATTCTCAGATTCATCAACTTGATATCAAGTTATTTCTAGAAGAGATAAATCCCGCCCAAGCAGAGACTTTATTTGGTGGTTATTGCCAATCATCACAGAATTATCCAGATATTTACATGAGTGATATTGCTGAGATGATCAATCAGGCAAAAAAACAAACTGAAGGTGTAGATAATAAGCGCAGCAAGCAGAAGATTAACACCATAGATAATTCCAAAAAAACTTACCTAAATGGAGTAGAGATACCTCGCAAGGGAAAAACGGTAGCTATATCGTTTTAAAGCCAAAGTTAGGTAAATCATTAACTTTATTGAGAATGAATAAACTTTGATCTCCCCCACGGCCAATTCTTAAATTTTCATCTAAGTAAGTAATATCAAGAGTTGCAATTCTCTCTTGAGGATTATTAGCTGCTACCACTTTAAATGGATTTAGTTTAGGGGTATTAATACCTACAATTTTTTCAATGGCTAAATAACGTTTATCAAAATAAACATTGATCCGTTTATCTGCTAAATTTGATGTATCTATAGCAGGTTCAAAACTAGCTGTTACTTTCACATATCCTGATATTAACCCTAAAGGATGTTGCACTTGAGCTAAATTGAAAAATAGTTGATTGGCAATATTAATTACTTGATAAACTTTACCTATTTGTAGTCCTAATGGTAGAGAATCTAAAGAACGGATTTCTCTAGCGGTAGAGTATTGTAATTGCCAAGCACCCTCTAATAAATCTGTAGCATGAAGAAGAGGTTGAGGGTGAGGATTGAGGTTTTCTAGTTCGATTGTTAATTGTTCAATTTCTTCAACTAAAGTTTTATCAAGCTTTAAATCAGTAAGAGGAGAACCATCATTTTTATGTTGATTTTTTTTGATGGTTACCTGTAATTTCTCTTGCAAAAGTTGATTATTCATGAGATTAAATATTTTTAAAATAGTTTTTTGATATTTGTAATTTTATTTAAGTGGGTGAATACCATAAAACTAATGTGTGTAAAGAAAAGTAAAATGAGCCATAACCTAACTTATTTGTTGGGTTGCGCTGTCGCTTAACCCAACCTACAACAAATGCCTAAGGTATTGAATATTCACAAATAAATAACCTGGTAATTATCATCAACTACCAGGCCTTTGATTACTCAAAAATCATGTTATGGAAAAATTACATAATACCCCAAAAGTGAAGAAAGCCTTGACCAGAAAATAGTTCAATCAAAGCTGCTGCTAAAAAACCAATCATTGCTAAACGGCCATTCCAGATTTCTGCTTCGGATGTAAAACCCCAGCGCCAACCGTTGCGATCTGTCGCAACGGGTACAGTAGCTGTTTTTGTTGCATTAGTCATGATTAGCACTCCAGTTAGGATCTACTCGGCTTTATTGCCTTATGTAAATAAATATAACATTTTTTTTGCAAAAAAAAACATTTATTTACATTTTTTTTGCAACTATTGTGTATATCAATATTTTATACTTAAACAAGGTGGTCTGGTTCTAGAACGCAGGGATAAGTAGAATCACCAATTTCTACTTGAATAGTAGAGTGTCTGATACCGAAATGGTGTTCAAGTTCCTGACAAACTTCCCATAAAAAAGCATCACCAGGAAACCCTTCTGGCATGACTAAATGAACCGTGAGTGCTGTTTCCGTCGTACTCATAGCCCAGATATGAAGATCGTGGATTTTTAAAACACCAGGACATTCAATTAAGTAATTTTTCACAGCCCGGAGTTCAATTCCTGCTGGTACTCCATCAAGTGCTAAATTTACAGAATCTTTTAGTAATTGCCACGTCCCAACTACGACAACAGCCACAAGCACTAAGCTAACCAAGGGGTCAAGCCACAGCCAATGGGTGAATAAAATCGTTATTCCCGCTACCACAACTCCCAAAGATACTAAGGCATCAGCCGCCATGTGTAAAAATGCTCCCCGAATATTTAAGTCGCTTTTGCGTCCTGACATAAATAAGAGTGCAGTAACAGTATTAATAATAATGCCGACTAGGGCAACACCAATAATAGTTGCTCCTGATACTGGAGTAGAATCATTAAAGCGGCGAATAGCTTCCCAAGCAATAGCACCCATAGATAGAAGCAAAACTACAGCATTTGCTAAAGCAGCCAGAATTGAAGAAGCACGCAATCCATAGGTATAGCGGTGGCTAGGGGGACGACGGGACAGGGAACTTGCACCCCACGCGAGGAGGAGTCCCAAGACATCACTCAGGTTGTGACCAGCATCAGCAAATAAAGCTAGGGAATGGGCTAAGTAGCCATAAGTTGCTTCAACAATGACGAAACCTAAATTAAGCGCAGTACCAATGGCAAAAGCCCGACTAAATTTTGCCGGGGTGTGACTGTGGCTATGGTGTCCATGTTCATGGTGATGATGGTGGTCGTGTGTCATATTAATGAGTTGGGAGTAAAGAACTAGATAAATACTTATTGATGATAATTTTCCCTACGATGTTCTAAAGCTAATCACCCCCAAGTATCAATAAAAATAGAGTGATATTTCATTATGATCACCTAAATTATATAATTCTTCATCAAGATTATTTATTGATATTGGTTCTCTTGAAGTAATACCAATAATATTTAATAATGGATCTTCTATCCTTTCTCTATTTTTTAATTCTCTTTGTTCAATGTTTTAACAGATTTCATTTTTGTTTTCAATCAATAATATGCTAAAATATAGAATACATTTTAATCAGGTGATTAATCATGGCACAATCTACACCAGGACGAGTTGTTAGACGTGGGAGGGTATTTCTTGAAATTCAATGGACTGATGAACAAAAAGCCCAAGATAGAGCTAGAAGAAAGGCATTTTCTGAGCGTTGTTGGGTAATTTTTGAACGTTTAAAATCAGAAATACTTGATAAATACTATGGTTGGTACATTGCGATTGAACCTGATAGTGGTGATTATTTTATTGATCAGGATCAAGAGGTAGCTAGTAAAATGGCTAAAGAAAAGTATCCTCATGTATTCATTTGCACCATATTGAGGCGGATATTTAATTAATTCTTTAAGATATTTTACGCCATAATTTCCTTTATTAGAACTGATTAAACTAATTTTATTATGATAATTCGGATCAAATCTACTTCCTGAAATATCACTTAATTTACGGTAAAAAATGCGGTTTTGAACACTATTTTTTGATGCTTGAGGTAATTCAATCCCTAATTCTCCCAATAAATAATCATCAATACTATCAAGCAATCTTTGTGCTTCTACTTCTTTTTGTTTTTTAGAAGTATAAGCATTATCCATTTTAGCTACTATTTGATTTTGGATTAATAACGGATGAATAGTTACTAAAATATTTTTTACTTCACTTGTATTAAGTTCTGTCCTTGTTGATTTATTTCCCCAGCGATATATTTGTATACAGCACTTCCCGATGTTATGAGGTACAAGAACCCCGATTCGCTGCCCTCAACTCATTCACAGCCATAATTTTGCCATATCCTTCCTCAATCACCCGCAATAATTGGTTATATTTGCTGATTTTTTATGATTATTAGTCCACCTGCGTGGACTTTGTTTGTGTAGACGCGGCCGCGAAGCGTGCCGGAGGCATCTTTTTAATCGTCAAACAATGAAACCAGCAGAAATGAAATATTGAACTCATCACAGCGATCGCCCAACTCGTACAATAAAAGATAGATTATTGCGAATTGTATAGTTAAGGATTATAGCTGTTATGGCTGCCGCCGTTTTCATCGAAAATCTCAAAAAAAGCTACGGTAATGTCCTCGCAGTTCAGGATGTTTCCTTTCAAGTGCAACCTGGAGAAATATTTGGTTTACTAGGACCCAACGGGGCAGGAAAAACCACCACTCTCCGGGCTTTGTGTACCCTGACAACCCCTGATGCTGGTAAAATTGAACTTTCCGGCATTTCGGTCTTAGATAACCCCAAATTAGCCCGGCAAAAACTGGGTTATGTAGCCCAAGAAGTAGCGTTAGATAAGGTACTAACTGGCCGGGAGTTACTTCAATTACAAGCCGCACTTTATCATCTTCCCAATGCGCTGATTAAACAGCGAATTAACACGATTTTAGATTTACTGGGTTTACAAGAATACGCAGATAAAAAAACCGGCACTTATTCCGGTGGTTTACGCAAACGGTTAGATTTGGCTGCTGGTTTACTCCATGCACCGGATGTGTTGGTATTAGATGAACCAACGGTAGGGTTAGATATTGAAAGCCGGGTGGTGGTGTGGGAATTCTTGCGTCAATTGCGGGCTGGGGGAACTACCGTTGTCATTACCAGCCATTATTTAGAAGAAGTTGACGCTTTAGCTGATAGAGTCGCAATTATTGATAGAGGTTTGGTTATTGCTAATGGTACACCTTCTCAGTTAAAAGATCAGGTAGGAGGCGATCGCATCACTTTAAGAATCCGCGAATTTTCCCCCAGCGAAGAAGCCGAAACCGCAAAAAACCTGTTAGCAGCCTTACCTTTTGTCCAAGAAATCATCATCAATAGCGCCCAAGGTAATTCCCTAAATTTAGTAGTCACACCCCAAAATGATGTTTTAATAACTATCCAACAGGCGTTAAATAATGCCAGTTTACCGATGTTTGGCATCGCCCAATCTCGTCCTAGTTTAGATGATGTTTACCTAGCTGCAACTGGAAAAACCTTAATGGATGCCGAATTAGCCGCTGTAGCCAATCGTGATCCTAAAGCTGAGAAAAAGCAGAATATGAGATAGTGGTTAATTATTAAAACGGTGATTAGAAACCGCATCTACACAAGCAAAACCCTAGATTTAGCATTAGTCCGCGTAGGCGGACTTTGTTTGTATAGACGTGAATTCTATTCGCCTTCTCCTTCATAAATTCGCCGCTGCTTACCATCAAGTAAACAACTAACAG
>JANMGZ010000482.1:0-1537 GCA_031374905.1 Dolichospermum sp. OTE_70_metabat_362_sub | reverse complement strand
AAAAACGCTAATCCTTCGTTTCAGATTACAAATTACTTAGTGGGAACGGGAGTTGATTGGGGAATTTTAACGAATGGGCGCGAGTGGCGGCTCTATTATCGATTAGCTTCTTCGACAGCAACAGAGTTCTATCAAGTGGATTTAGTGGAGTTGTTAGAATCACAAGCAGAGGACAAATTAGATCAGTTTAAATATTTTTGGTTGTTTTTCTGTGCTGATAGTTTTGTTAAAAATCCGCAAGGGCGTAATTTTTTAGAACGGGTGCGAGATGGCAGTAACACCTATGCAAAACGGGTGGGTGAAGAATTAAAAGTTTTGATATTTGAGCAAGTTTTTCCAAGTATTGCGGGAGGGTTTGCAGCAAATGCGTTCCGATTAAATTATCAAGTAACGTCTGAAGAGCTTTATGAAGCGACTCTATCGTTTCTATATAAGTTGCTATTTTTGCTTTATGCCGAAGCTAGAAATTTATTGCCAATTGATAATAGAGATTATCGAGAACTTAGTATAATTCAAACAGCCCAAGAAATTGCAACTCGTATTGACCAGCAAAGATCATTTGGTCAAACAACAGCATTGCTCTATGAAAGATTATTAAATCTATTTAGAGTTGTTGATCTTGGTGATCCTAATTTAGAAGTACCTCGTTATAACGGTGGTTTATTTCACTTTGACTTTAACCAATCTGACGATCAAGTTGACTATCCTGCCAATCATTTTTTATATAGATTTAAGCTCTCAGATTCAGTGTTAGCAACAGCTTTAGATAAATTAGCTAGATTTGAAGGTTTGCCCATTGATTACAGCTTTTTGGGTGTGCGTCAATTGGGTTCTATTTATGAAGGCTTATTAGAATATCGCGTGGTCATTGATAATGCTGAAAAGGGAGAGGTGCATTTAGAAAATGACAAAGGCGATCGCAAATCAACGGGTTCCTACTACACACCTGATTACATTGTTAAATACATTGTTAGTCATACCCTCAAGCCAATTTTGGAGAGGCGATCGCAAAGATTTACGGAACTAATGGCAGAAATTAGCCAATTACATCAACAATTGCAAGATAAGCGTTTGGGCGTACAAAGTCGCAATGGTATTCAAAAGGATTTACAACGCTTAGGACGTGAAGCGCAAACAACATTACTTGACATAAAAGTATGCGATCCATCAATGGGAAGTGGTCACTTTTTAGTTGAAGCCGTGGATTATTTAACCGATGAACTAATTCTAATTTTAAATCAATATCTTGAGCATAATCCAATTTTAGAAATGCTCAATCAGACTCGGCAAAGTATTTTAGAAAATCTGGCAAAGCAAGGAATTAGAATTAGTCCAGATCGATTAGATCCAACCCAACTATTGCAGCGTGTGGTAATGAAGCGCTGTATTTATGGTGTGGATTTAAACTCTATGGCTGTGGAATTAGCCAAAGTAAGTTTATGGCTACATTCTTTTACTGTCGGCGCTCCATTAAGCTTTCTTGATCACCATTTACGCTGTGGTAATTCCCTAATTGGTACAACTGTAAAAGAAGCTG
>JANMGZ010000459.1:0-2771 GCA_031374905.1 Dolichospermum sp. OTE_70_metabat_362_sub | reverse complement strand
AATTGCTAAATTAAAATAAGCATCCTTGTGATTTCTATCAAAATTAATTGCTTGTTCATAGGCAGCAATAGCATCTTGACGCTGTTCTTGTTCATAGAATAAAACTCCCAAATTATAATGGGCATTAGCTAGGGTGGGAGTTACTACTAATGCTTGACGATAAGCTGTAATAGCAGCTTCTTTTTGTCCTTTTTGTTGTAAAGCTACCCCCAAATTATAATAAGCTTCTCCCAAATTGGGATTTAATCTAATAGCTTCCCCAAATTCTTGGATAGCTAAATCTAAACGATTTTGTTGTAAAAGAATATTCCCTAAATAATTTCGCGCTAATGCAATGTTGGGATCTCGCTCTAAGGCTTTTCTTAAAGCTATTTCTGAACCCTGAAAATCTTGACGATTATAAAATGTTGCTCCTTGCTGAAAAAACATAGCTGCATCTAAGTCTTGAGAAACAACTTCTGCTGCTAAAAGCTTGCTGTTAGGAGAATTAATAATTGCAGGTAAAGTTAAGATTAGAAATGCTGAAGAAGCAGAAATAATTCCTGTTAATACCTGTTTGTATGCAGCCTTGGTTGTATCCGGGTATGGATATTTTTGATACATGATTTATCACCCTTAAGTTGTATTAGATTAATACAACTTAAATTATCCACTACTTCATCAAAAATTCACAATAGATAATTGAAAAATTCACGATTTAATGCTTCTCCCTTCTGGTAATATCAACATAGCATCACCAAAAGAATAAAAGCGATAGTCAGAAGTAATCGCTTCTTGGTAAATATTTAATAATCTTTCTCTACCTATCAAAGCACTAACCAGCATCAATAAACTAGAACGGGGTAAATGAAAATTGGTGATTAAGCCTTCCACAACCTGCCATTTATACCCAGGATAAATAAACAAATTTGTCCTACCCACAAATGGTTGTAAATCTCCCAATTGTGCCGCACCTTCCAAAGCTCTTACCGCTGTTGTCCCCACTGCAATAATTCGTCCACCAGCAGCCTGAGTAGCCCGAATTTGCTCAACCGTATCAGCGGGAACTTCAATCCATTCTTCGTGCATGGCATGGGTAGTGACATCTTTTACTTCCACTGGGCGAAAAGTACCGACACCGACATGAAGAGTAATAAAAGCCTGATTAATTCCACAATTACGTAATTTTTCCAGTAACTCTGGTGTAAAATGCAGTCCTGCTGTTGGCGCGGCGATCGCTCCCTGCTCTTGAGCATACACTGTTTGATACTGTTCATCAGCAGCCGTAGAAGCTGTAATATAAGGAGGTAGGGGAATCTGTCCAAACTTCCCTAACACCTGCACTAAAGGAACTGCTACGGGCAAATCAAACTGTAATAACCGCCCCCCAGTTTCTGAATCTGATTCTATAACTGTCGCCCTTAATTTCTGTTCTTTCTCATCTTGCCTCGCTGTAAAAATAATCTCACTGCCCACCTTAAACCGCTTTCCCGGTTTCACCAACGCCAACCAGCAATTATGTCTTCGTTCTTCCAAAAGTAATACCTCCACTTCTGCACCTGTAGATTTACAGCCATACAGACGAGCAGGAATTACCTTAGTATTATTCATAACTAGCAAATCCCCTGGTTTAAGTAATTCTGATAAATCACGGAAAATGTGATGCAGAGGTGGTATCGTTTTAGCAGTGTCAGGAGAATTTACCACCAGTAACTTAGAACTATCTCTAGGAACAGCAGGATTTTGGGCAATTAGTTCTAGTGGAAGTTCGTAATCATAACTAGATAATAAACAGTCTAAATTCACATTTTCAGCCTTAGATTCTTGTAATATTTGTTGCTTCATATTAATCGGTCAGTGGTCAGTGGGAAGATAAAGAAAAATTTTTTCCCCAACTCCCTTAATTATTGGGTAAATTTCCCCATATAAAGACGGGTGCTTTTACCCTACCGGGAAATCTACTTCATTAACGAAGATAGATAGGTAGAACTAAATTTAATCCCATAACAAGACTATGATGGAATATTTATACTATTTAGGAAATGCCAGTCTCACTCTGAGAATTGTCCAATACTTACATGGTAGACCTCAGCTTCCCGTTTCCTTTGTTACCGTGATTCATCAAATAGATGGTTGGATAGTGAGAATTAAATTCAGAGAACCAGTATCAGATCAACAAGATGGAGATTTTCGGGCTTTTCTGAATGAATTGGGAATTAGCTATCAACCACCAATGAGAGTACAAATGGCACTTTGGAGTCTAGAATCAGGACAAGCACCCGTAGACGTAATGCGCCGTTATCAGGTAGCTATTGTTTCTCATGGTAGCCCGGAAAGAGAAGAAATTGAAGCATTTAGACAACAGTTTGTTCGCGGTTTAGGTTACTGTCCAGAGACACTCGCTTAAATGATTCAACATTGTTCCTGTAGTGTGAGCAAGTCAGAAATACAACAAAATAATTATATTCTCATATTTATTGTTGGTCAAAAGCTGCTTCAATGTATTGTTGTAGCTTGAATTCATATCCATATATAGATAAACGCTCTAAAAATTCTTCGGCAATGATTTTTTTATTTTCTAGTTGATAGTGAACAAGAGCCACATCAAAGCGACAAGAATAATCAGCTTTTTGGGGATATTCAGCTAAAAATATTTCCGCTGTCCGCCATATTTTTGCTTGTTTTTGGGGAGTAATGGCATTTTTTCCCCCCTCATCCCAATTACCAGAACTTCGGGTTTTCACTTCTACAGATGCCAGCATTGTGTCTTGATATTGGGCAATAATATCAAT
>JANMGZ010000405.1:0-1742 GCA_031374905.1 Dolichospermum sp. OTE_70_metabat_362_sub | reverse complement strand
CAGCTTTTCTCCTCTATCCAGAGTTTTTAAGAAATTAACTTCTTCCCGTTGCAATTCGGCTTTAATAGCAACTTCTCTTTGTCGCACATTGGGGTAAACTGACTCAGAAAGAGAAATTGCAGTTTCTGCAACTTGGTTAATAAATTCCCCAGCAATACCTATTAATCTTCCATGTCTGACAACGCGACGAATTAAACGCCGTAAAATGTAACCCCTTCCCACATTAGAAGCGCGAATTCCATCAGCAATCATGTGAACAACAGAACGGACGTGATCACCAATTACCTTTAAAGAAACTTTCGTATTTTCATCACTTTCGTAATAATCAATTTTAGCAATTTTTGCCGCTGTTTCAATAATCGGGAAAATCAAATCTGTCTCATAATTATTCGGCTTTTTTTGGAGGATTTGCGCCATTCTTTCCAAACCCATTCCCGTGTCAATATTCTTGTTTTGTAACGGGGTTAAATTACCAGCAGCATCCCGATTATATTGCATAAATACCAAGTTATAAAACTCGATAAATCGGGTATCATCTTCTAAATCAATATTATCCTCACCGCGTTCTGGGTGAAAATCATAATAAATTTCCGAACATGGGCCACAGGGTCCAGTAATTCCAGATACCCAAAAATTATCATCCGCACCCATGCGTTTGATGCGTTTTTCCGTTACACCAATGGTATCGCGCCAGATAGTAAAAGCTTCATCATCGTCTTCAAACACGCTGACAACGAGATTTTGAGGGGAGAAACCAAAGACTTGAGTGGATAATTCCCAACCCCAAGCGATCGCCTGTGGTTTAAAATAATCACCAAAGCTAAAATTACCCAACATTTCAAAAAATGTATGATGGCGTTGAGTCCGTCCCACATTTTCGATATCATTGGTACGAATACACTTTTGCGAAGTCGTAGCGCGTTTAAATTCCGGTGTCCGTTGTCCCAGGAATATCGGCTTAAATGGTAACATACCTGCGATAGTTAGCAGCACAGTCGGATCTTCGGGAACAAGGGAAGCACTGGGAAGCGGTTGGTGTCCCCGTTGGGTATAGAAATCGAGGAATAACTGACGAATATCGTTACCGCTAAGAAACTGGGAAGTTGAAGACATGATTGTTTAAGAAATCAAATTTAATTAATTTAGGAAAATTTGCACAAAGCATCATTACTATTTATAACTTATGCCAGGAAATAATAAATATACTCAGCTTTCAGGATTTTTCATAAGAGTTTCCCATTCTCAGTTGGTATCAAATTAACCTCCATTCATATACCTTAATAATATTTCCGTTTAAAAATGCCGAAAAAAATTAGAGATATAAAAAGTTTACTCAGAAAAGCCGGATTTATTTACCGTTCAGCAAAAGGAAGTCATACCCGTTGGTATCATTCTTTATTACCAGAAGATCCGATTACCATCTCTGGCAAAGATGGAGATGATGCTAAAGTATATATAGAAAAAGAAGTTAAAGAAAAATTAGCTAAATTAAAATCAATTCAAGAGGAGGAGTCAGAAGAATGAATTTACCTTATACTATCATTATTCAATGGAGTAGTGAAGATAAATGTTATTTAATTCAGGTAAATGAACTAAATAACATTTATCTTCACTACTCCATTGAATAATGATAGTATAAGGTAAATTCATTCTTCTGTCTCCTCCTCTTGAATTGATTTTAATTTAGCTAATTTTTCTTTAACTTCTTTTTCTATATATACTTTAGCATCATCTCCATCTTT
>JANMGZ010000389.1:0-3409 GCA_031374905.1 Dolichospermum sp. OTE_70_metabat_362_sub | reverse complement strand
CATCCATTTCTGGCATTTTAATATCGAGAAATGGATGGCTATGAAGTCTGTCAGCAATTGAAAAGCAGTCAGGAAACCTGTGATATTCCTGTGATTTTTATTAGTGGATTGGAAGATGTTATTGATAAAGTCAAAGCTTTTGAAATGGGAGGTGTTGATTATATTGTCAAACCCTTTGCAACTTTAGAAGTTATCGCTAGAGTGAAAAATCAATTACAAATGATCAGAAAAATTCAAGAATCGAAACACGATTAAAAGAAATTAAGCAGGGATTGAGACTTTTCAAACACCCTCTTACATTAATAGTTGTAATTGTGAACCTTGCTGATTTTTACTCACTTCTATTCTGGCTTGGAAGGCTTCTTTGAGGTGGGGCATATGGGTTACAGTGAGGATACAGGCAAAATCAGAGGAGATGGCGTTAATTGCGGCGATTAAGCGATCGCATCCTTCCCCATCTTGAGTCCCAAAACCTTCATCTATTACTAATAATTGTAATGATGCTCCTGCTCTTTGTGCTAATAATTTGGCTAAAGCTAAACGAATCGCAAAGTTAATTCTAAAAGCTTCTCCTCCTGAATAAGTTTCATAGGATCTCGTTCCTCTAGAGTCAGCAATTAAAATATCCAATGTATCTATCAATTTAGCATTTTTCTTGCTGGATTTGCCACTCCGTCCCGCTTTTTGGGTGATAAACTGGACGTGAAATTGATTCGCACTTAATCGAGAAAGTAATTGATTAGCTTCTGCTTCCAATTGGGGTAAAATATTTTCAATCATTAAAGCTTGAATCCCATTTTTTCCGAAAGCTTGAGCTAATTCTTGATAAACACGCTGTTGTTGTTTACAAGTTTGCACCTGTTGGCTATCTTGTTCATATTGATTTTGCAAAGTTTCTAATTGCAGAGACATTTGTTTTAATTGTCCCAACTGAGATATTTTATTATCTAGTTCCCGTCTCCGGTTTGCTAATTGTTGTTCTAAAGCATTAATTTGGGCTGTTGGGTTAGCACTGTCAGCTAATTGTTTAACAATGTTATCAATTTGTTGATTTAATGTTTCTCGTTCTTTGAATATTCTTTGCAATGAATCTTCTAAATCTTGACTTTTATTACTTAATTGCGGATATTGTGATTGTGCTGATAATAGTTCTTGATGACGTAATTGCCAACCTTGTCCTTGTCGCACACCTTGACGCAGATAATTATGCTGTTCAGAACTATAGGCAATTTCGGCAATTTGCTGTTCTAAATTAGCGATTTCTTTGGCGCAATCCGAATCAGTTTGTCCCTGATTCAGTTGCAATTGTAATTGAGTAATATTCGCTGTTAATTCTGGCTTTTTAGCTGTTAATTGTGATTGACGTTTTAAGGCATCCTTAATTTGTCCTTGTTTAATTTCTGCCCAACGCCATCTTTCCACCTCATTACGGGCGAGAGCGTGGTCTTGTTCGCTATAATTTAGTTGCAGGAGATATTGATCTAATTGCTGAATTTCTGTTTGTTTTTCGGGTGCATAATCACCAGTTTCTAAAGAACGTTCTAAATATTGTTTTTCGGCAATAGCTTGGAGTAACTGTTGTTGGATATCACTTGTAGCTTCTAACTGTGCTGCTAATTGTCCTCGTTTTTCCCGTAAGGAATCATAACCTGATAACTTTTGGGATATTTCCCGATATTCCTGTCTGAGTACCTGAATTTCCCGATCTGAAACTGCCATTTGTTCCCGCACTACCCAAAATTGTCCTTGAGTATCTTCATATTCTAATTGAGTTTTTTCAACAACTTTACTCCAATGATGCTCATCTAAAGGACGTTCACATAAAGAACAAATAGCATCAGGATTTTGTAACAGCTGCAATTTTTGTTCTAGTTCTGTTAACAACTTTTCATAATCTCGTTGATGAGCTTGTAATCGTTCAATAAAATGTCGTCTTTCCTGACCTTTTTCTTGAACTCTTTGCAGATAAACTCGCTTTTTATCTAATTCTTCAATTTGCGTTCCTATCTCTATTACTGCTTGTTGTAATTGGGGTTGACGATGATGTTGATTTTGCAGTTGTTTTTCTGTAGCTTGCATTTGCTCTAGTCGCGCTATTAAACTAGCATGAGTTCGATCTAATTGAGTTTGCAAACTGGTTCTTTGTTGTAATAATGGTGTTACCTGCATTTGCAATTGATCTAAATTAGCTAAATGCTGACGGGCAGTATTTAATTGTAATAAAGCAGTTTCAATATCTCCAGATTTACTCAGGGTTTGAGTAATTTCTTGTTCTTGCTGTTCCAAAGCTACTAATTGAGCTTCAGCTTGTTGTAATTGACGTTCTAAATCTTGAGTTTGTTTATATAACTGTTGTTGTTTTTGTTGTTTTAAATTGGTAGCGCGGGTATGTTGTTCAAATTTAGCTGCAAAAATTTCTTCTTGGGATTGCAGATTTTGATATTGAGTATAACCAGCTTGAATATCAGTTTGTTGATTGATAATCTTTTCTAAATCTGCTAATTGCAATTTTACGGATATTTGTTCTTGTTGTAAGCGATCGCTATCTTGGCTCAGATTATCATATCGTTGCCGCACAAAATTTAATTGTTGTTCCCAATTTTGGCGTTGATGTTGGATAACTTGCAAACTTTGTAATTGAATGTTCTCAAAAGCCTGTACTTGTTGTAAATTATTCAATTGCGCTTCTAATTCAGCGCGTTGAGTTTCCGTTGTTTCCCGTTGTTGGAGTTGAATTTTGATATTTGCTAGGGAATTTTCTAAATCTTCTCCGCGGATTCTATAAAGTTTAGATTTATCCTTGGCGCGTTCTTCCAACTCATCATACTGATTTAGTTTCAACAACTCCGCTAAAATTTCCTTGCGTTCAGCAGGACGTTTGAGCATAAATTCATCGGCTTTTCCTTGACGCAAATAAGCAGAATTAATAAAAGTCTCATAATCTAGCTTAATATGTTCGAGAATGACATCCTGAGTAGCCTTTAATCCCTTACCCGTCAAAGGACGAAACCCGGAAGGAGTTTCAATTTGAAATTCCAAAATACTAGTTCCACCTCTTACCCGGTTGCGAATTACCCGATAAGTTTGCTGACCACTTTGGAAAGTGAAATCAATTCGGACTTCTGCCGCACCAGAATGAATCACATCATCCTCAACAGTAGCACGGCTTTCACCCCAAATTGCCCAAGTGATAGCTTCTAAAAGGGAAGATTTTCCCGCACCATTAGAACCACAAATACACGCCGTATGCAAGCCGCTAAAATCTAAAGCTGCATCACGGTAAATGAGAAAATTTTTAATGATAAGTTGAACTGGGATCATTGAGGCTTTAATGCCTCTTTTACAATTTTGATTATTCACAGTACAGTTGCACTTTATTTTTAGTTTAGCTATCTAGTAAGCAGGTTTC
>JANMGZ010000378.1:0-2841 GCA_031374905.1 Dolichospermum sp. OTE_70_metabat_362_sub | reverse complement strand
CAAACCTTTAAATAAGGATAATAGCGAAAAAACTTATGCTTCTTTTGCCAGTATTCGCGCTGCTGCTGGGGCAATTTCCCAAGCCGTTAATCCCATAATTTTAGTCGGGAATGGAGCAATTCGCGCCCAAGCTAGTGATGCTGTCACGCAATTTGCCACCCAAATGAATATTCCTGTTGTGAATACTTTTATGGGTAAAGGAGTAATTCCTTATACTCATCCTTTAGCACTTTGGTCTGTGGGATTACAACAACGAGATTTTATTACCTGCGGCTTTGATAATACAGATTTAGTCATAGCAATTGGCTATGATTTAATTGAATTTTCTCCCAAAAAATGGAATCCTGACAGCACAATTCCCATTATTCATGTAGCAGCAACTTCTTCGGAAATTGATAGTAGTTATATTCCCCAAGTAGAAATAGTTGGCGATATTTCTGACTCTCTTAATGAAATATTAAAATTAGCAGACAGACACAATAAACCCAATCCTTATTCTATTAGTTTGCGTTCTAACATTCGGGCTGATTACGAAGAATATGCCAACGATGATGAATTTCCGATTAAACCGCAAAAATTAATTTATGATTTGCGGCAAGTGATGGGACCTGATGATATTGTTATTTCTGATGTTGGCGCACACAAAATGTGGATTGCTAGACATTATCATTGTCATAGTCCCAATACTTGCATTATTTCTAATGGTTTTGCTGCCATGGGTATTGCTATTCCTGGTGCATTAGCCGCAAAATTAGTTTATCCAGATCGTAAAGTTGTCGCTGCAACTGGTGACGGTGGTTTTATGATGAATTGCCAAGAATTAGAAACAGCTTTACGAGTCGGAACACCATTTGTGACTTTGATTTTTAATGATGGTGGTTATGGTTTAATTGAGTGGAAACAGGAAAATCAATTTGGTCCAGGTAACTCATCTTTTGTCCATTTTGGTAATCCTGATTTTGTCAAATTTGCCGAAAGTATGGGACTAAAAGGTTATCGAGTGGAATCTGTTGCCGATTTTATTCCCTTACTCAAAGAAGCGCTCGCGCAAGATGTCCCAGCAGTCATAGATTGTCGGGTAGATTATCGAGAAAATCGTCGGTTTACCAAAAGAGCCGGCGAATTAAATTGTCAAGTTTAAAGATTTTGACTGAGGTTTAAATCCCCGACTTCTTAAAGAAGTCGGGGATCTGTAAATTATTTAGGATTGCTATATTTTCTACCAAATCTATGCCAATTACTCAGTAGGGAGGCCATAAAAAAGGGGAAAACCCAGAATCTGTGCAACAAACAGCACAGATTTCTCCTGTTGATAGTGTTATTTCTAAATAAGAATAACCACAAAATTCTCATTTCTTAAAAAAGTTAGAAAACCAAAATATTTTTGAATAATTGCTTGACAAATTCAGCAATTAATTATATTATTAATATAATGGGAATCTGTGCGCGCATATAGAGTCAGTTTTGTAACTTATTAAACTTTCAATTTTTTTACTTTCCCCACACAAAGTAATTTAGGGTTTGACTGATTTTTTCTGACAGCAATAAATATCGTTTTGACAACTTAATAAGATTGGGGATGAATTTTGACAAGATGCTATTTTCTCAACATTCATGCAAATTTGCCAAAATCCCAATTGTTCCAATCCCTTCAACCCGAAAACCTCTAAATCTTGCCGGAGTTGCCAAGAAAGTAACTTTGGGGAAATGCTGCGAAACCGTTACCGGGTTTTGAGGTTATTAGGTGAAGGTGGATTTAGCAGAACCTACGCTGCTGAAGATGTAGATAGACTGAATGCACCTTGTGTAATTAAGCAATTTTTTCCTCAAGTTCAAGGAACTGAACAACGTGCTAAAGCAGCAGATTTTTTCAAAGAAGAAGCTTTTAGATTGTATGACTTGGGAGAAAATCATTCCCAAATTCCGCGACTTTTAGCTTACTTTGAACAAGGTTCTAGTTTGTATTTGGTACAGGAATTTATTATTGGTAAAACTCTGCTAGAAGAACTTCAAAATCAGGCTTATAGTGAAACCGAAGTTCGGCAACTTTTAGCTGATTTATTACCAGTTTTAGATTTTGTTCACAAACATAATGTAATTCACCGCGATATTAAACCAGAAAACATTGTGCGTCGGAATAGTGATACAAAACCTGTATTAATTGATTTTGGAGGTGCGAAACAAGTTACTCAAACCAGTATAGCTAGACAAGCTACAGCTATTTATACCCTTGGTTATGCACCAACAGAACAAATGGCCGGGTTTGCTTGTCAAGCGAGTGATTTATATGCTTTGGGTGTCACTTGTGTGCGGTTATTAACTCAAGATTTACCATTACAAGATGATTATGGACAACTTCAAGATCATCTTTATGATCCTATGAATGCTAAATGGTTATGGGAAGAACGTTTACGAAGCAAAAAAATTACTATTAGCGATGAATTAAAGCAAATATTAGATAAATTACTTCAACATTTTGCTAGTGATAGATATCAGTCAGCAATGGATGTTTTGGATGATTTAAACTTTCCTAAATCTCCCGTAGCTATCAAATTTCCTTCCTTTCCTCAACCACAATTAACACCACCACCTCCAATAAAAATTACTGTTCCCTTACCTCCCTTATACAACTTTGATTATTATGTGATTACGGTAGATACTTCTGGGAGAGAAGTTAACCGTGATAGACGTAATACTAAATATTTTGCCGAAGAATTAGGCAGAAATACAACTTTAGAAATGGTATCAATTCCCAATGGAAGTTTTATCATGGGTTCTCTGAGTTGTGAGGGTGATGATGATGAACGTCCTCAACATCAAGTCATAGTTCCCGCATTTTTC